>CAYPHR010000058.1:0-9742 GCA_964410375.1 uncultured Anaerolinea sp.
CGATGAGAGCAAAACCCAGGAAGTGTTGATGATCAAAGCCCGCCAGATCATTGACTTCTCCGCCGCGTTCGATGTGGTCGACAGCGTATCCGGGCAAAAGGTCGGGGCGCTGCGCCGCAGGGGATTTGCCTCGATGCTGCGCGATGAATGGGACATCCTTGACGTGAATGACAATGTCATCGGTAAGCTGTTCGAGGACAGCATGGGCATGGCATTGCTGCGCCGTTTCCTGAGTTCGCTCATCCCGCAGAATTATGACATCGTCATCGGCTCCAGCCGTGTGGCAGACCTCAAGCAGAATTTCAATCCCTTCACCTATCAACTGAACATCGATTTCAGCATGGACACCGCCCGTCAACTGGACCGCCGCGTAGGAATTGCAGCGGGTATCCTGCTCGCCGCCATCGAAGGCAGGCAGGGATAATCCGTTGAGCAGCCAGCCTCTCTTCGCCGGACTTGTGGTGGATGAAAACGGCAAGCCCGCCGAATCCGCATTTATCGGAAGCGAACCCGCCTACGTCGTGGATGATGACGGCTTCCGCCGCCATATCCCTGCCGAACAGGTGGACCGCGCCGTGCTCAACCAAATGGCGGAGATGATGAAAGGCAGTGAAGACCTGCTCTCCGCCGAAACCGCTAAAATGCTCGGTCAGGATGATCCCTTCTCGAAGGCGATGATCGAACAGCAGTTAAAGAACATCGACAAGCAATTCGATGCCATCATGCAAACCGGTCTCCCCGAGGATATGCGCGCGTACCTTGGCATGATGGGCTTTAAGGTGATCATCAATTATCACGGTGACGTACTGCGGGTGGAACAGCCGGGCGCAAGCAGTGATGAAGGTGAATAATGTAAAACTCCGAAGTCTTTGAGACTTCGGAGTTTTTTATATTTTTTCCACCACCCAAACATGGGATAAGCCCAATATCTTCAATGGCGTGGTCTCCAAAAACTGCAAGACCGCGCGCAGGAACTTTCCAAACGCGCCAAAGCGAGCAATGATGTTGTCATATGCGCCAAAGATAACCGTCCGTTCGATGAATTTCACAGGCAGACCATCGAAGAGTTTTTGCATATCGCGCCGTGAATACACACGCACATGCGGGGCGAGTCTGTCACGCCAGGCGCGCGGCAGGTAGTTCACGAACAACTTATTCCCAAAATGATACTTCCCCTTCCAAAAGATGCCATGCGTCTCGAAGGGATAACCGATGTTCGGGCAAAAGATCACGGCACGCCCGCCGGGCTTTAATACGCGCACCATCTCGGCGATCGCGGAGCGGTCATCCTGTACGTGTTCGATCACTTCATGGCTCAGGATCAGGTCAAAGGTCGAGGAAGGAAGCGGAAGGAATTCCCCGGCGGCGTTGACGATCTTCTCCGAATTGACTCTCGCGTTGCGCGCACGCTCGAAGTCATATTCCAGACCGGTCACATCCGCGCCGAGGGCTGTCATCTTCTCTACATACATCCCCACCCCGCAGCCGTTCTCAAGCACGCTGCCCTGCATGCGCTCTCCCGCAAATTTGACGATCATATCAAGGCGGCGCTGCTGCCCCGCGCGCCAGACATAGGATGGCTCGCCGCGCAGGGCGGCTTTTTGCATGTCTCGTTGTTCCATGGCGGCGATTATACCTTGCGCCTTCAACGCCTTTATGCTAGAATTTCGCGCGTACGGACAACCCAATAGAGAAGACACCGAGAAGTGGGTAGCCCCCACTTCTTCGCTTATAAAGGAGTCATGGAGCAAGGTAGGTATGGCAAAAACTGATTTTGCGTTAGCATTCAACGAAGTATTGGAAGAGAAACAACTCGCCAAAGATGTGGTGGTCTCCGCGATCGAGTCGGCGATGGTTTCCGCATATCGGCGCGCTGTGGGCGCATCCACTGCCCAGCATGTGGAAGCGAAACTGGACCCGGAGACGGGGCTGGTCACGGTCTACGCCGAGAAGGAAGTCGTCGAGGATTCCATTGTCGATGACCGCACGGAAGTTTTATTGGACGAGGCGCGCAAGGTCAACCCCGAGGCGCAGCCCGGCGACATGGTGATCGTTGAAACCACCCCCGCCGACTTCGGACGTGTGGCGGCGCAGACCGCCCGCCAGGTCATCCAGCAGCGCATCCGCGAGGCGGAACGTTCGAATCAAATGGAATACTTCCAGCGTCAGGAAGGCGAGATCGTTTCGGGTCTCGTGCAGGCGATCAATGCGCAAGGCATCACCATCGGCTTGGATATGAAAGCCGAAGGCTTGATGCCGAATAATCAGAAAATCCCCGGCGAACGCTTGAAACTGCATGACCGCGTCCGCGCGGTGGTGATGGAAGTGAAGGACGGCACACGCGGTCCGCAGATCATCCTTTCGCGCGCGCACCGCAACTTCCTGCGCCGCCTGCTCGAGAACGAAGTCCCTGAGATCTATCACGGCATCGTCGAGATCCGCGCCATCTCACGCGAACCCGGTGCGCGCGCCAAAGTGGCGGTCTCCGCCACCCAGCCCGGCATCGACCCGGTCGGCGCGTGTGTGGGCATCAAAGGCGTGCGCATTCAAGCCATCGTCAAGGAATTGCACGACGAGAAGATCGACATCATCCAATGGGATCCCGATCCCATCGTTTACATTTCCAAAGCCATCTCCCCGGCGCGCGTCAACGGCGTGTATCTCGCGGAAGACAAGGATGCCCGCACCGCCACCGTGGTGGTCGGTGAAGACCAGTTGAGTCTCGCCATCGGGCGCGACGGACAGAACGCGCGTCTCGCCGCCAAGTTGACCGGCTGGCGCATCGACATCAAGTCGTTGACGGAGGCTGCCGGCGACGCTCTTAACAAACTGAAAACTGATTCTGAACTGGCGGCGATGCTCCCCGCGGCTGTGGAACAGATGCCGCAGATCGAAGAGATCCTTGCCAAGAAGGCGGAGGACCGCGCCGTTACACCGGAAGAATATTCCTTGCTCGGTCAGTTCGTGGACCGTGTGGAACGCCGCACCATCCAGATCAAGGAAGAAGCCGCCCGCGTGGAAGACGAACGTCTGTCCGCCGCGCGTGCAGAGATCCCTGTGGCGGCGTTCAACATGCCGCTCGATCAGACTGGCATCAAGGAACATATCTTCAACATCCTGACCGAAGCGGGCTATGAGACCGTTGGTCAGTTGATGTTCGATATGAAGACCGATCCCAACAAAGTGCTTGGGCTGGCGGGTATTGGCGCGAAAGCCATCCAGAACATCGAGGAAGTGATCGTTGCGCTGACCTTCCCCGAGCCTGAACCTGCGCCCGAGGCTGTGGTTACGGAAGAACCCGTCGCTGTCGCCGAAGCGGTGACCGAGGCCGTGGCGGAACCTGCCCCAGCGGAGGAAACGCCCGCGGAGGAGAAGCCTGCCGAAAGGAAGAAAGAGGCGAAGAAAGTCGTCGAAGAAGAGGACGATGAACATGCAAAGGATGGGGTCTCACTGGATGAATTGTTCCAGATGAAGCCGGAGATGTTCCAATCGCCTGCCGATGCGGATGAAAGTTCGTCCGACGACAAGAAGAAAGGCAAGAAGGGCAAGAAGAAGGGCGTTACGCTCGAGTTCGATGAGAGCCTCGGCGAAGTTGTGGGCCGCAAGAAACATAAACGCGGCGGCGATGATACCGAAGAGGAATGGTAGAACGGACTCAATCCCTCCTCCTGAATGGAGGAGGTGGATGAATAGAAGGTGAAGAAAAAACCTGCACAACGTGTAAAACATGTGCCCCAGCGCACCTGCATAGGATGTCGTGAAGTCCTGCCAAAGCGGCAAATGCTGCGGATTGTCCGTTCGCCCGAGGGCGTGCGTGTGGATCCGACCGGAAAGCTGGCTGGGCGGGGCGCCTACCTGCATGACCGCCGTTCCTGCTGGGAGCGCGGACTGAAAGGCGCGCTGGCTCATGCGCTGAAAATGGAATTGAGCCATGATGATCGCGCGCATTTGGAAGAATTCATGAACGGTCTTCCACCTGAAGAAGAAACCAGCGGTTAAGACCTGTGAACGATTAGCCACTCGCTCACAGGCTGCCTGATGGAAACCGAATTTTGAGAGATATGTTTTTCAAGAAGGAGGTGGCTTATGAGCAATAATGGCAATAAACTTGAACTGCCCGCCAGCATCGTGATCCGCGACCTGGCACAGAAGATCGAAAAAAGCCCGATTGAACTGATCAAAAAATTGATGACGAACGGCGTGATGGCGACCATCAACCAGTCGGTGGATTTTGACACGGCTGCGATCGTGGTTGCCGAGTATGGATTCGAAGCAGTCCTTGAAGCAATTGAAGAGGAGGTCAAGGAGGAGGTCGGCGAGGTGCCGCTCTGGCGCCAGATGATCGCTGGGGAGGATAAATCGCAGTTGAAGCCGCGTCCACCGGTGGTGACCATCCTCGGTCACGTGGACCACGGCAAGACCAGCCTGCTGGACGCGATCCGCTCTACGGAAGTGGCGGCTGGCGAGGCAGGCGGCATCACCCAGCACATTGGTGCGTATCAGGTCGAAATGAAGGGGCGTTTGATCACCTTTCTCGATACACCCGGTCACGCCGCGTTCACACAGATGCGCGCGCGCGGGGCACAGGGTGCGGATATTGTCATCCTCGTCGTTGCGGCGGACGATGGCGTGATGCCGCAGACCCGTGAAGCAATCGCTCACACCAAGGCGGCTCGCGTTCCGCTGGTGGTGGCATTGAACAAAGTGGATAAACCGAACGCCAATCCCGAACGCGTGAAACAGCAGCTTGCCGAACTCGAACTTGTCCCTGACGATTGGGGCGGCAGCACCATGGTCGTGCCGGTTTCGGCAAAGAACAAGCAGGGCATTGACGACCTGCTCGAAGGCGTCCTGCTCGTGGCGGACAGTAACGAGATCAAAGCCAACCCGAATGGAAAAGTTATCGGCACGGTCATCGAAGCCGAATTGGACAAATCCAAAGGCGTGCTGGCAACATTGCTCGTCCAGAACGGCACGCTGCAAGCCGGAGATGTGGTCGTGGCTGGCACTGCCCACGGAAAATTGCGCGCCATTACCGATTACAAAGGCAAACCCATCCGCAAGGCGGGACCGTCCACACCGGTGGCGGTGATGGGCTTGAGCGACGTCCCCTCCGCGGGCGACCTGTTCGAGGTCGTGAAGACCGAGAAGGAAGCGCGCAGTATCGTCGCCGAACGGCTGGAAGCCGCCAAGACCCAGGCGCAGGCTCGGAAGAAGGTCTCGCTCGAAGATTTGTTCGCAAACGTCCAGGCGGGCGAAGCGAAGGAACTTAATCTCATCGTCAAAGCGGACGTTCAAGGGTCGCTCGATCCCATCGTCACTGAATTGAACAAACTCGGCGAAGGCGAGATCGGTTTGAAGATCCTGCACGCGGAAACCGGCAACATCGGCAACAATGACGTCATGCTCGCATCCGCTTCGAAAGCCATCATCATCGGCTTCAATGTGCAAGCAGATGTGGACGCCCGCCGCATGGCAGAAAAGGAAGGCGTGGACCTCCGCCTGTACGAGATCATCTACCGCATGACCGAGGATATCGAAAAAGCGCTCAAGGGCATGCTCGAACCGAAACTAGTGGAAAAGATCCTCGGACGCGCGCAGGTCTTGCAGGTGTTCTCCGCATCCAAGTTCGGCAGGGTGGCGGGATGCAAGGTCACGGACGGCGAGTTAAAACGCGGCGCAAAGGTGCGTCTCCATCGCGGCTCGGACATCGTCTACGAAGGCGACCTGTCCTCCCTGCGTCATGAGAAGGAAGATGTCAAAGAGATCCGTCAGGGATACGAATGCGGCGTCGGCTTCAAGAATTTCAGCGACATTCAAGCCGGTGACACAGTCGTGTGTTACATAGTAGAATAGGGGCAACCGGGGCGGGGAAAAACTCCGCCCCAGTTAATCATGCCATCAGGAATACGATTACAACGCATTGCAGACCGCATACAACAGGAACTTTCCGAGCTGCTCATCCGTGAGATCAGCGATCCGCGCCTGCAACAAATCTTTGTCACAGACGTAAAGATAGACAGGGAACTCGCCTTCGCGGATGTGTACGTCTCCGCCATTGAGGGCGCTTCACGCTCCGCCGACGTTCTTGCCGGGCTCGAATCTGCTTCCGGTTTCATCAGGCGGACTCTCGCCTCGCGCGTGGACCTGCGCGCATTTCCCAAACTCAGGTTCCACTGGGATCCGACTCCCGAAAACGCAGACCATATCGAAAAGCTGCTGGCAGGGTTAAGAAAGAAGTGACCCCTGTTGACGGGAAGACTCGTACAACTTAATTCTCTTTGAAGGATATACAATAGTGGACAATCAGCTCACAGGGGAGATAAAGAATAGATTACATTCTGCGAAGAAGATCGTCATCGCTTCGCACGTGCGCCCGGATGGGGATGCGATCGGCTCAGTGCTTGGTCTGGGACTGGCGCTGCAAAATGCAGGAAAAGCCGTAGAAATGGTTCTCGCAGATGGCGTGCCGTCCTCTTTCAAGTATCTTGAGGGCAGCGATCTCATCAAAAAAGAACCGGGCAGGGAACACGATACGTTCATCACCGTGGACTGCGCCGATTTTCGGCGTGTGGGCAAAGCATTTCAGGATCTTGGTCAACCCGACATCAATATCGACCATCATGTTACCAATGAAAAGTTCGGCAAACTTAACCTGATCGAAGCGGAGGAGGTCGCCACGGCGGCGATCCTTACCAATCATTTGCCCGAATGGGGCTTTGAAATCACCAAACCCATTGCCGCCGCTCTGTTGACCGGCATCCTGACCGACACGCTTGGCTTCCGCACATCCAATATCACTCCTGAGGCGCTGCGTCAAGCCGCGGATTTGATGGAGACCGGCGTGGACCTGCCTGAAATCTACATGAAGTCACTGGTGCGGAAGACCTTCCCCGCCGCCAAATACTGGGGCGCGGGACTTTCCAGCCTTGAGAGCAAACATGGGATCGTCTGGGGGACGCTTACGCTCGAAGACCGCAAACGGACAGGCTATAGCGGAAACGATGACGCGGATCTGATCAATATGATCTCCGCCATCGACGGGAACAAAGTGGGCATGGTTTTCGTCCAGCAGAATAACAATCATGTCAAGATCTCCTGGCGCGCACTGGAGCCGGGCGTGGACGTATCCCCAGTTGCAACTTATTTCAAGGGCGGAGGTCATGCCGCCGCCGCAGGAGCAGATATCGAGGGAAGTTTGAGCGAAGTCCAACAGGAAGTTCTTAGTAAGACAAGGCAGTTGTTAAATTTGTAAGGATGAACGATAAAAATAGTTCCAATATGCTAATGGCATATTCCGACAATTATGTCATAATTAACACGAATCATGAAGCAGGAGGATTGTAATGAATAGTCAGGATGTAAAAAACGCCATTTCGGGCGCACTTGTGGTGGATAAACCTGTCGGGATGACATCCCACGATGTTGTACAGGCGATCAGGAACGGTACGGGGCTGCGGCGTGCAGGACATACCGGCACGCTCGACCCGCGCGCTTCCGGCGTGCTGGTCATCCTTGTTGGACCCGCCGTGCGCCTCAGCGAATACGTCTCCGCTTCGGATAAACGCTACCAGGCGATCATCCGTTTGGGCGGCACTACCGACACTTTCGATGCCGAAGGCAAGTTCACCCCCACCAAAGACCCTTCCAATATCACCGAAGCGGAATTTGAAGAGGCGTTGAAGACGTTCGTCGGTGAGATCGAGCAGACCCCCCCGCCCTATTCCGCCGTCAAAGTGCAGGGACGCAAGGCATACGAAATGGCGCGTAAAGGCGAAGAGGTCGATCTCGAACCGCGCAAGATCACCGTTCATCATCTCGAAGTTCTCGAATGGACGCCGCCCGAAGTCGTCATCGACGTGCATTGCTCGTCCGGCACCTACGTCCGTTCGCTGGCGAACGACCTCGGTAAAACACTGGGATGCGGCGCATATCTGGTCGGCTTGCGCCGTACCAAGAGCGGAAAATTCACCCTGCGCGATTCCGTGCCCCTGCGCAAATTGCAGGAAGCCTTCACTGCGGGCAACTGGTATCAATACCTGATCCCCGCCGCCGAAGCGCTTGGCGATTGGCCCGCCGTCGAACTCAACCCCGATGAAGTGGAAGCCGTGCGCCATGGACACCGCGTCAAAGCCAAGGAAGCCGATACCGTCTACGAAAAAGTACGCGGCGTCAGCACCCAGGGCGAACTGGTTGCCCTCATGATCCCCGCCGCCGGTGAAGACGGCGCGCCCGAATGGCAGCCAAAGAAGGTCTTCTTCACTTCAGATTAGCAACTGGAATAGGATAAAATTAAGCCGCCGTACAAGGCGGCTTTTTAATATATGGAACATTATCACTCTCTCGAAGAACTTTCCCTGCGCAATGCCTGGCTTACCATCGGCGTGTTCGACGGCGTGCACCGCGGGCATCGCGCCATCATCGAAAAACTTGTCCGCGAGGCGCACAAAGCGGATTCTCCCGCCGTGGTGCTGACCTTTCATCCACACCCCGCCAGTGTGTTGACCGGCAAAGAGATCAAATGCCTGACCACGCCGGATGAACGCGCGGATCTGTTCGCCGCACTCGGCGTGGATGTGGTCATCACCCAGCGCTTCACCCGCGACCTGTCCACTGCCACTGCCCATGAATATATGTCCACGCTCAAGCGGACACTCGGTCTCAGCCGCCTGCTGATCGGTTATGATTTTGCGCTCGGCAAGGGACGCGAAGGCAACGCGGCGCGCCTGACCGAGATCGGCTCGGAACTGGGATATAGCGTCGATGTGGTGCCAGCCGTCAGTGACGAAAGCGGCGTGATCTCATCCACCGAGATTCGCAAACTGGTCTCCACCGGCAACGTCACCGAGGCGGCGAATCTACTCGGTCATCGCTACCAGGTCGGCGGCGAGGTCATCCACGGCGCGGGGCGTGGAAAGAAAATCAACTTCCCGACCGCCAATATTGACTATCCCGATCAAAAAGTGATCCCTGTCAACGGTATTTATGCCTGCTGGGGGGTGCTCGGCGCGGAGCGGTTTATGGCGGCGACCAATGTCGGCTTTAACCCCACCTTCACCCCCGAACGGAAGGTGGCAAGTGTGGAGGCATACCTGCTGGATTTCGACCGCGATATTTATGGCGAACATCTGAAACTTGAATTTGTGGCGCGCCTGCGCGATGAATTGAAGTTCGATTCGGTGGAGGCATTGGTGGAACAAATGCACAGGGACGTGAAGCAAACGCGCGAAATCCTGGAAGGGGATCGTTCGTGACACGACCGCGCGCCGGCATCATCCTGATCGAGGACGGCAAACTCGCGCTCATGGAACGCCACAAGCAAGGCAGGCATTACTTCGCCTTCCCCGGCGGCGGTGTGGACGAGGGCGAGACTGAAGAGCAAGCCGCAGTCCGAGAGGCACATGAGGAGTTAGGCATCCACGTGGAGGTGGTGCAACTCGCGGCGGAGGTTTTGCGCAAGGGCAGGCGTAAGCAAGTGTATTTCTTAGTGCAGCGGACAGGCGGTGAATTTGGAACCGGCACAGGCGAGGAATATGATGAGCCTGATGAATTCAATGGGACCTATCACCCGATGTGGATGCCGCTGGAAGATGTGGTAAAGGAGAACGTCGTGCCGCGCGAACTGGCCGAACTGACGGTCAGATCGCATAGGGAAGGATGGAGCAAACAGGCAGTCATTATTCATGAAAAGACCTGACAGGTTTTGAACGCCTGTCAGGTCTTTTATTGGGGGAACATTTCA
>CAYPHR010000058.1:9842-12753 GCA_964410375.1 uncultured Anaerolinea sp.
TGCGGGAGATTCGGGAGGAGTTGAAGCCCCCGCAGCCGAATCCGCCAAACAGGAGTTGGAACCGTCCTCCGCCCTGCCGGTGGGACCCGTGTATAACACGGGGTCAGAATCCGCTGTTGCATCCACAACACATATGATCATCAAAAGCGCAGAGATCAAGTTGCTGGTGGAGGATACTGATAATGCCATCGACCGCGCTACACAGACCGTCAGTGATGCAGGCGGATACATCATCAGTTCGCGCGTATGGTATCAAGCACACCGCGACGGGGAAAATTACAAATATGCCACCGTCACCATCGGCGTGCCGGTCCAGCAATTCGAACGCACACTCAGCCGCCTGCGCGGACTCGCTGTAAAGGTATTGGATGAATCCGCTTCGGGCGAGGATGTAACCGATCAATACGTAGATTTGCAATCCCAATTAACCAACCTCGAAGCCACGCGTGAGCGCATCAAGTCCTTCCTCGATGACGCCAAAACCGTGGATGAAGCTTTGCGCATCAACGCAGAACTTTCCGAGATCGAACGCCAGATCGAGGAGATCAAAGGGCGCATGAACTATTTGAAAGACCGCTCTTCCTACTCCACAATCACCATCAATTTCGAACCTGAATTACCTGAAATTCAGCCTACTCCAACGCCTGAACCGAAAGGCTGGTCGCCCGGTGAAACGTTCGATTCCGCAAAGAAATCCGTCACCCGCGCCTATCAAAGCATTGTAGATATCCTGATCTGGTTCTTTGTCGTGCTTGTCCCCATCCTCGCACCGCCCATCTTTTTGGTCTGGCTCGTTTGGAAATTTGTCACCCGCAAACCCAAACAATAGGCGCCTCATGAAAAGACCGCCAGACGTTTGTCTGGCGGTCTGGGTTACAGTTTAATTCGCCACAGATCCATCGGCTCGTCATAGCCGCGCAGGTCACCTTGAAAACGCGAGAGCGAATTTGGCGGGGCATTTTTCTCCAGGAACTCCACCACCTCATGGTCATTGCGGATCGATTCGGAAAGGATCATCTCACCGCCTTTCGAAAAATGAGGCAGGCGCGCGGCGATGTTCACCGTGGAACCAAAATAATCCAGCCGGTCGTTCAGATTGACGGCAATGCACGGTCCGCTATGGATACCCACCTTGATGGACAACGGCGGCTCGCCCCGCGCCGACAACTGCTCCTGCACCTTCCAAACTGCGCGCAACGCCGACACCGGGCTGCGGAATGCCGCCATGACCGCATCGCCCATGGTCTTGATGATCGAGCCTCCCTCCGCCGCCACGGCTTGCTCCAGAATCTCGAAATGCTCGCGCACTCTGCCAAAGGCGGGCGCATCGCCGATCTCGCGATACAACTTTGTGGATTGACGCAGGTCAGTGAACATTAATGTCGTCGAACCGACCGAGATCTCCTCGCCGGGGCGCAGCACTTCACTGGAAAACAGATCGCGGAAGATCTGCAAGGTGGTCACATCCGCCGCTGTCGCCGCCTGGTCCGACCAGACGGTATGCTCCAATTGAAAGGTCTGGGCGAAGTCCGTGCCGTTGATGAGACGGATTTTTGGCGCAAGTCCGATGGGTTCGATCTCCTTACTCCAGCCGACTGAATCCGCGTGGAAATCTTTGACGTCGGGCGCGTCCGCTGAAGCCGCAAGCATCTGCGACCCTTCAATGCCCGAAGCGGACAGGCGGTACCGCCCCGCACCCAACATGGTGGAGATGGGCAATTGCTCGCGCGGCGGGACGATCAAAGAAAAGACGATATGCGGCTGTCTCTGCGGACTGCCGACACAGAATTCCACATTCGCATCCACCGCCCGTATGGACGGGTTCGGGCGGAAGATGACTTCCACATTATGGTCAAAGTTGGCGCTGAAATCGATCTGACAGGTACTGCAGTGCGAGGACGAATGAACGTCCTCAAGCCGTGCATGGTTTTCCGCCATACCGCGGCACTCGGGGCAAAGCAGGTCCCAATACATATCCAACATACCTGCGCGCGTGGCGCGTAAAAAGGTCTCCAACACAGTTCGGCGCGGCAAACCCCAGCCGTCCGCCAGCGCGTATGGTCGCATGCGCTGAATGGACAGGTCATCGGCGCGGCGTAAATATTCATGAAGATGGTCGAGCACGCGTTCATCTGCGCCTTGCTGTTTCAAGCGCTCGCCCAGGGTTTTGAATCGGTCGCGTCCGACTCGGGTGAGATCCCTGCCCGCAGCGACGACCAGCAGCGAGTCCCCGTGCGAGGCGATGCGGTCATACATCCTGAATGCGTCGCCAAATCGTTTCGCGCTCACGATCCCGATCACCAGCGGAATGGCGATATTGCCCAAAATGTTCCTCGGGGTTGCCCAAACCTCATACGTCAGCCGTGCGCCTGCGTCGCGTCGTTCAAGGCGGCAGTCCACGCGCATTTCCAAAAGCGGACCCGTACGATAACGGCGCAAAATCCCAAAGCGATAGGGGTACGTCCACTCGAACGGTTCCTCCTCCCAGATCACATTCACGAGCGGAATTTTGAACTTGACCAGCTTCACGCGGTTTTCGATTCCCAGTAATTGCATCGGCGGCAGACCCGTATCGCGGTTGAAGCGGTTGGTATCCGAGACAAGAGTCCACAACGCCTCCGGAGACGATGCGAAATCCCATTCCCATGTATAGTGAAATTCTTTAGCCATGCAAACCAGACGAGTGAAAACAGGATGATTTTACTCGTCTTTCCGCCCTGAAAAATTGCAGGTGAATTAAAGCGAGATCAGCCCCAGTTCGAGTCCCCGCCGCACTGCCTCGGTGCGGCTGGATACCCCCAACTTCGCATACAACGACGAAAGATGAAACTTGACCGTATGCTCGCTGATGTTCAACGCCAGCGCGATCTGTTTGTTTGCCAGCCCCGCCGCCATGTTTTGCAGGACTTCC
>CAYPHR010000059.1:0-4279 GCA_964410375.1 uncultured Anaerolinea sp.
GCGCACTGCACTGAAACCTTCCCACGCTGACGGGATGACTGGCGCAACTTGCAAGCCTTCATACGTCGGGCGGATGCCCAAAATCCATTGCGTGATGGCGACATAGTTCCATGCCGCGGTTCCCGTCAGCCACGAGTTCTTCGCTTCGCCGTGCGTCGGCGCGTCCCTGCCTGCGATCATTTGCGCATAGACATACGGCTCGCACTTATGCAAGTCGCTGATCTCTTCGCGCTTTGACGGGTTGATACGCATGTAATGCTCGAACGCCTTATCCCCGCGCCCGATCATCGCCTCCGCGATCATCGCCCACGGGTTGGTATGACAAAAGATGCCTGCATTTTCCTTATACCCGGGCGGGTAGGACGAGATCTCGCCGAGATGCAGATAATATTTGCTGAAAGCAGGTTGCTGCAAAATGATTCCATGCGGCGTGGCGAGATGTTCTTCCACCGAATCCAACGCCTGCGCCGCGCGGCCATCCTCCACGCCCAAGCCTGCCATCACGCACATCCCCTGCGGCTCGATGAATATCTTCCCTTCCTCGTTTTCCTTCGAACCGAGCACATTCCCGAAATCATCGTACGCGCGGCGGAACCATTCCCCGTCCCAGCTATGCTTCCAGATAGCGGTTTCCATGTCCTTGGCATGGCATCCGTACTCTTCGGATGAAAGTTGCAACATAAAAGAATCCCCTCTTTCATCTTTCAATTTTCTTGCCAATGCCGCCATTTCCTTCGATGCCAGCACGAACAAGCCTGCGATGAAAACGCTCTCCGCAACTTTGCCATCCTTATTCGTGGTCGTCTGAAACGATTGCCCGGGCGTATCCGAAAAGCAGTTCAGGTTCAGGCAGTCGTTCCAGTCTGCGCGTCCGATCAGCGGCAGTCCATGCGGACCCAATCTATCCAGCGTGTATTGGATTGAACGCTGCAAATGCCCGTAAAGTGCTTCTTCCGAGCCGGGCTGGTTATCGTACGGCACGGCTTCATCCAGAATACTCCAATCGCCCGTCTCTTTGAGATACGCAGTGACAGCCAAAACAAGCCAGAGCGGGTCATCGTTGAAATTCGAGCCGACATCGTTATTGCCACGCTTGGTCAACGGCTGATATTGGTGATACGCGCCGCCGTTTGGGAGTTGTGTTGCCGCCAGATCCAAAATCCGCTGGCGCGCGCGTTGGGGGATCATGTGGACGAATCCGAGCAGGTCCTGGTTCGAATCGCGGAAGCCCATGCCGCGCCCGATTCCCGATTCAAAATACGACGCCGATCGCGACATGTTGAACGTGATCATCACTTGATACGCGTTCCAAATGTTCACCATGCGGTTCGTGTGTTCGTCAGGCGTGTCTACTTCAAATTTGCCGAGCAGGTCATCCCAATATTTTTTCAATCCCTGAAACGCAGACTCCACCGCATTGGGCTGGAGATATTTTTGAATGACGGGCACTACGGTCCGTTTGTTGATGGTCTGTGAATTCGGCGGGTCGAATTTTTCATCCACTGGATTTTCGTGATAGCCCAGAAGGAAGATGACCTTTTTCTGTTCTCCCGCCTCCAACTGGATTTTGACATGCTGTGCGCCGATCGGCTGCCAGCCGTGCGCCTCAGATCCTGACGTTTGACCTGCTTCAACAGCCCGGGGCGAATCCCAGCCTCGATACGGTCCAAGGAAGGCTTCGCGCTGGGTGTCGTATCCTGTCAACGGTTCGGAGCAGGCAAAGTAGGCAAAGTGATTTCGCCGTTCGCGGTATTCGGTCTTGTGGTAAATGACGCCATCCACAATCTCGACTTGACCGATGGAGTAATTGCGCTGGAAGTTCGTGGCGTCGTCCATCGCGTCCCACAGGTTGAATTCGATCGCAGAAAAGATGGATAACTGTGCTGGATTGTCACGGTGGTTGGTGAGAGTCAGTTCCCAGATTTCGAGCGTCTCACCTAGCGGGACGAAATAGCGCGTAGAAGATGCGATCCCGTTCTTTTGAGATGTGATGACCGTGTATCCCATCCCGTGGCGGCACTCGTAGGCGTCCAATGAGGTGCAGGTCGGCTGCCAGGTTGGCGACCAGTAAACGGGTCCGGAAAGATGCGGATTTTCGTCCCGCAGGTAGATGTAACGTCCACCAGAATCCAGTGGTGCATTGTTATAGCGATAACGGGTGAGGCGTCTCAGGCGGGCATCCTGATAGAAAGAATATCCACCTGCTGTGTTGGAGATCAGTCCAAAATATCCTTCCGAGCCGAGGTAGTTGATCCAGGGCAGGGGAGTATCCGGCTGGGTGATGATATATTCGCGCTGGGTGTCGTTGAAATTGCCATAACGCATGTTGACTCGATATCGTCCGTTATTCTTTGACCGCGCCCATGGCGATACCGCTGATGATGTAGCGGGAGAAAAGCGCATAGAGGATGATAACGGGCACAACTGTGATGGCAAGACCGAGGTAGATCGCGCCGTATTCCGTGCGATAGACGTCGCCGCGCAGGGTCTTGACCAGCATCGGCAGGGTGTATTTGTCCAGCGAGGTGATCAGGATGAAGGCGTTGAAGAAATTGTTCCATGAAGCGACGAAGGCGAAGATGCCCAACGTGGCGGCTCCCGGCATGGCAAGCGGGAACATAATGCTGTGGAAGATCTTCAGTTCGCTTGCGCCGTCGATGCGTGCCGCGTCGATCAGATCCTGAATCACCATTGACTCAAGATACTGCTTTCCGAAGAATACGCCGCCTGCGTTGGCGATTAGCGGCAGGATCAGGGATGCGTAGTTATCCGTCAGCCCGAGCCTGGACATGTATTGGAAGAAGCCGATGATGGTGAGCTGCATGGGGATCATCACCAGCACGACGATGAAGTTGCTGAAGAATCTTTTGCCTTTGAACTCATACACTACGATGCCGTAGGCGGTCAACAGGGAGAAGTACACCGTGACAATTGTGGATGCCAATGCCACGAACAAGCTGTTTGAAAAGCCTCTCGAGACATTGAGTCCTTTGCTGAGCAGGATGCGGTAGTTATCCATCAGGTGCGTGCTCGGTATAATGCTCAATCCCTGCTGGATCTCGGTGGTGGAGCGGGTGGCGTTCACGAGCAGGAGCCAGAGTGGAATGATGGTGATGATGACCAGAATAACCAGCACAACGTACACAAGGATGCGCATTAAGGTTGTGTTGAATTTATAGTTACTAAGCATATCGGTTATCCTTTCCCGTTTCCATTTCCATTCTTTCTGCCGAACCACTTCCGCATGGATTTATCGAAGGTCGATTCGTCTCTATCACGCATGAAAAAGAAGATGCCCAGTGCACAAACTGTCGTCATGATGAATACCAACACGCCGACCGCGGATGCGGCGCCGATGTGTCCGCGGCTGCTGGCGAACTTCATGTACATGAGAATGTTGTTGGTCATGATGGAATTGCTTGGCGCGCCTCTCCCGTCTGTGAGGAGGTAGGGGATGTCGAACATCTGCATGCCGCCGACGAGGGATGTGACGAAGATATATATCAGGATGGGTTTTAGCAGCGGAAGCGTGATCCGCCGAAACATCTGCCCCGATGATGCACCGTCCACCATGGCGGCTTCATATAAGTGCACAGGAATGGACGTCATGCCAGCCATGACGATGATGATGGTCTGCCCGAACCACATCCACCATTGGATGAATACCACGATACCGCGTGTAACGACGGCGTTCTGCAGGAAATGCATGGCTTCCGGCATGAAGCCGGATCTGACCATGAACTGATTGATCGGTCCGTAAAAGGCGAACAGGCTGTTGAACAACGCCGCCACCACGGCTGGGATGATGAGGTTTGGCAGGTAAAAGATAGCCCGCCATACACCGACTGCCTTGATCCGCAGGCGGATATTGGTGAACCAGGCGGATATCAACAGCGCAGCGCCGATCTGCGGGATAAAGTTCAGCATCCATAACAGCCATGTGTTCCCGATCGCCTTCATGAACAACTGGTCTTCGAACAGGACTTCAAAATTTCTCAGCCCGATGAACGAGCCATCCCGCGACATCAGCGTATAGTCGGTAAAACTCAATGCGAGAGTGTTATAGATGGGATACAAGCCAAAGGCGAGAAATCCAATAATGAACGGCATGATGAATAAATAGCCGTAATAATTGCGATTGATCCCGGTCAGCTTCATGGCAGCTCCTTGATAAAAAATATCAGCAATTCAACAGTAAGGGTGGTTGCGAGTGGGGGGGGGGGGGCGGAACCCGGCCGGGGCCGGGCCGCCTGAAAGGATGCGTCATGGAAACGATCGA
>CAYPHR010000059.1:4289-12658 GCA_964410375.1 uncultured Anaerolinea sp.
AATATCAGCAACCCAACAATAAATGCGATTGTGAGTAGGGCGGCGCCAAATCGACGCCGCCCCAAAAATCGGTTGGAAACTTACTGTACGGGTGGTTCAGGAAGTTTCAGGTCGGGGAATTCACTGCGGACCAGATCCAGCCACTGACGCCACATCGTGGCTGCGTCGATCTCGCCGTTCAGGTACTGGTCGCGCTGGCTTTCGAGCGCGCGCTGAATGGCATCGTCAGAACCAGTGAGCAGGGAGCCGTTGACGCGCGGAGCCGCCTGTCCAAATGCTTCATAGTTGTTCTGACCGCCGAGCCAGTTATATAGTTCGGAGCCGTCGAATGTGGATGTGATCTTCTCAACCACCACCTGGCTGGAAACAAAGTCGCCGGGAGCCTGAGCCTGGTCATCGGGCACGGTGGGATCGATGGCTTTCAAATATTCATTGGTGTACACGCCGGTTGCCCAGTTGGTCAGGTTCTCTTCATTGAGTGCAACAAACTTGATGAATTCCTTTGCCAGGTCAAGGTTCGGGCTGTCTTTCATTGCGCCCACCCATGTGCCGCCCCATTGATAGGCAAGGGGTCCATTGATCATCGCCCAGTCGCCGCCGGTGTCGCCGGAGTTGGGGATCAGGACGTAGGGAAGACCCCAGGTTGGCAGGAAGTAACTGAATACTTTCTTGGGGTTGCCGTCAGCGCCGACCAGTGAGTCGCTCATGCCGGCGAACCAGCCTTCGGTCCACTGCTGAGCCTGTGACTCATATCCGTTATCGCGCATAAGTTTGGCGAACTCAATGTATTCCACTACCATTGGGTCGATCACCAGTTCTCCATCAACGATCCAGGGTTGGGATCGGTTGGCAAGGAATGGGTTGAATAGTTCGCCGGACGTACCGACAGTGAAGTAATCGGGATTGCATTCTTTAATCTTGGCAGCGGTTTCGACGAATTTATCGATGTCGGCAACCATCGCCTGGACCTGGTCGGGGTCGTCGGTTCCAAGGCATTCCTGTGCCATGCTGCGGCGATAGAAGAACGCGCCGGGGGTTGCCTGGTATGAGAAGCCTTTTGTCACGCCATCATGCGAACCGACCTGGATCACGGCAGGGAAGGTCTTCAGTTCTTCTGCCAAGGGCAGGAGGTCGTTCAGATCGGCGAGAAAATCCGCCTCGACCCATTCTTTCACGAAAGCGGCTTCCAAGGCGACAACATCAGGCGCATCAGCGGTGCCGATTGCCGCCTTCAACTTGGTCTGGTATTCGCCATCGGTCATCGGGATCATGGTGTAGACGACGTCCACTTCCACATCCGGATAGAAGCCTTCAAACGCAACAGCCATGGTGCGGATTTCATTGGTGAAAGACCACACCTTCAGCACCCTTTTACCGTCAGCAGGGGCATCTCCTCCACCCGATGTGGATGAGCCGCTATCTCCGCCGGTGGACGGCGCCGGTGTGCTTCCGCCACAGGCAGCTAACAGCATACTTGCAAGAACCAACAAGCTCAGTACTACAAAGATTGACTTACGCATGTTCTTCTCCTTCAAGATTGATTTTTAATGGGTTATACTGCGCACGTGTGGAGTTATCTCCGCACGATGGTGCAGGTCTTCCTTCCCGCGAAAAGGTTATGGAGGACCTGCTATTTTGTTTTTACGGTTTTCAAACCACCTCCTTTCAATTTTTCCGGTAACGTTACCGGACCGGTTAAAAAAAATACCGTTTGCCGGTTTCTTTTTATCCTGGATTTGATTTGGATAAAGCCCGGCATGAACCGCGTTTGACCAATTGTGTTGGGACCTTGTGCACATGCACATCCAGTGCTTCCTTATTTACCATCTTGATCAGCATCTGTGTGGCAATGTATCCCATCTCCGAAAGGAATTGATCCACAGTGGTCAGGTTGAAGTATTTTGCTTCTGAAATATTATCAAACCCAACAACGGAAAGATCGTCGGGAACCCGTAATCCCATTTCATCCGCAGCTTCAAGCACACCGATCGCGGATTGGTCATTCGCAGCAAATATGGCGGTGGGTGGTTCATCCAACTCTAATAGCTGTAAAGCACACAGACGTCCGGTCTTTGTAGAGAAATCCCCCTCATGAGCGATTAACCGCTCATCGATCTTGATGCCCGCCTTTTTCAACGCATCCTTATAACCCTTCAGGCGGCGTTCCGCGCTTCCGATCTCGGGGCGACCGCAAATAAATCCGATGCGCTTGTGCCCGAGACTCAGCAGATATTCCATCACTTCGATGGCGCCGTGGTAGTTTGTTCCCTGAACGGATGGGTAATTTGGATTAACGATATGTGGATCAACCGCAATAATGGGGGCGTCCGTGATGAATTCAGCGGCAGCCGATGCGACGATGATGACGCCGTCTGTGATCGAATTATTCAAAAGTGAAACATAATGTTGTTCGTGAAGGATGGTGCCTGTTTTATGAATATCCCCCGTGGTGTAAACGAGCAAATCGAATGATGATTCTGCAATTGCCTGGTTGATGCCTTTCATGACTTCCTGTGAATAGGGGAAACCGATATCAGGAACCACCAGCCCGAGCAGATTATTGCGTCGGCTGCGCATGCTCCGTGCCGCAAGATTTGATGTATATCCAAGCCTGTCTATGACCTTAAGGATCTTCTTCTGCGTATCTCCTGCTACATCCACCTTGCCGTTTAACACGCGCGAAACCGTAGAAACAGACACACCTGCTGTTTTTGCTACATCCTGAATAGTTACAACACGTTTCCTGGTCGCCATATCAGAATTCCGCTTTCGTGTAGTAACGATACCGGCAACATTACCGGTATCGTTATCGGTGGGACCATTATTGCACAGAACAAGAGAAAAGTCAACAAATTTTAAGGATTCTTAATCTGGAGCAAATTCAGCGTTTGCTCCGTTCGTTAAGCAGGATTCAAGCGGCAGTTAAGAGAGAAGCGATGCCCTGAACCTGTCGCAGAGTGGATGTATAATCAAGTAAACCAGCGCAGCCGTTACGTCCAATAGGGTACGGACCATCACGCAGTAGGGCGAAATGCAAGGCGGAGTTTGATGATGAACTCGATGAAGAGGGCGCATGGCAGGAACATTTGTTGCGCGACGAGGAGATGGGCGCGAGGAACTTAGCCATTGAAAATGAAAAACTCCCCCATCGCTGGGAGAGTTTTTACTATCCATTTGGACAGGTCATTGCTGGAGTTGTTTCGGGCGCAGGGCAGTGTACAGCAGGTATGCGCCGCCCACGATGATCGCAATGGGCCAGAAGATGTCGGTTAGGGATGCGAAGAAGATGGAGACCACCGCCACAAGCGCGAGGATGATGGTGACGACCTTCGCCCAATCCTTGGCATGCCGCAGCCAGACCACCGCGAAGGTCGCGGCGAGTCCGCCCATCAGGATGGCGTTGCCATATCCGCCTGTCTGCGTGTCTTTGATCCAACCTGCGATTGCCAATATGGCAAGCACGGCGAGGGTGGTCATCACACCGGCGGGGATGATCGCCCACCAGTTCTTCGCCTCGCGGAAGTAAAGGACGAAGAACGGCAGACCGACCGCGAAGAGAAACACAGGTCCGAAGTACGCCGCCGTATCGCCGCTGAAGGAAGCCATGGCAGGCGCAATGCTCAACACGAACAGGATGTAGGCGACGAGCAACGCCCAAGTGCGCGTGCGGTTGTTCAGGTACACGACGAAGAAGCTTAGCCCAATCAGGAAAAGGAACAACGAGCCGACCCATTCACCGCCGACAGTGTCCACCATTAGCGTGACCAGAGCCAGGAACAGCATCACGCCGCCGGGGATGAGCGCCCACCAGTTCTGCTTACGGTCGGTGAGATACGCCGCTGCAAACGGAATGAGCAAACCGAAGAACAACGGCGAACCGACCGCGGCGCTGTCCACGTTGTTGATTGCCAGCGCGATGGTGACCGCCAGCCCGCCGAATACGCCCGCCGGGAAGAGCCAGCCCCATTCCTTGAAGCCGCTGACTGCATAGCTGAGGAATGCCACGAGGCTGATCCCCGCAAAGACCCACATCCATGCGCTGTCGGGGAATTGGTTCAAATACCCCAATTGCTGGGCAAGCGCCAATCCACCGCCAACGATCAACAATATCCCCCAAAAGAGACTAGATCGATTAGCTTTCATAGAAACCTCCTTTTGATTTCTAATAACAGTATACGCCTTCGGGGGCGGAATGCCTCATGCAACAGTAGGGGTTATGCCCTGTCCACCCGGACAGCTATCCGTCCATCTTCCTGAAGCGCCAAACCGCCAGCACGAAGAAGCCGAGTGCATATGCCAGCAGAATCAACGTTGGCATCCACGCGGATTCAAGTCCCAGCCCACGCATCAGGATGTTCTGGTAGCCGGTCATCGCCCAGGCGGAAGGCATGGCTTTGCCGATCGCCGCGAACGCGCCGCTGGCAACCTCCAGCGGGAACCACGTCCCGCCCAGCGCCGAGAAGATGAACATCGCCATCAGTGCGAACAAGACCACCTGCGAATCGTCCTTCACGACCGTGCCAATCAACAATCCCATCGCTGCGACCCACAAACTCAATGCCACCGAGACCAGCAATGTGCCGAGCGGCTCGCGCAAGTAATCCACGCTCAACGCCAGTTGACCGAACACCACCAGCAGGGCGATCTGGGCAAACACCACGGCGAACATCGCCAGCGTGTGTCCCGCGACGATCTCCCACGGGCGCATCGCCGTGGACATCAACCGCTGGAGTGTGCGCGTCTTGCGTTCCTGCACCAGGATCTGCCCCGACGCCACCAGCCCCATGATCGCAAACTGCACCAGAATCCCGGGCGACGCCTGATTATACGGGTTGTCGCCATACCAATCGCCGAGGAACGATTCATCCACCGCGAATTCCACCTTGACCAGCGACGCGCTGTCCGCTTCGGACCAGGCTTGGGAGGCGGAAGCAAACGACTCGGTCAGTTCCGAAGCGTCGTTCGGTTTGCCGACCGTCTCCGCGCTCAGCCGCGCGATCTCCACTGCGCTCATCAATTTTGTGACAGACGTCCGCACGAGTTGAAAAAGGGATTGTCCCTGCGCGAAACTGGTATCCGCGATGAGGGTCAATTGCGCTTCATTCCCAGCCGACACTTGCTCGCTGTATCCCGCAGGCACGATCAACGCCCCAGCCGCTTCGCCCTTGCGGATGGATTCGTCCACCGCGTCGGCTGTCAGCTCAACGAGACTGACAGAGTCGGAGTTGGAGAGCATCTCGAATAATTGTCTCGATACATAACCGCTTGAGTCGTTGTTCACCCATCCCAGCGGGATGCGGGTATCTCTATTTGCATCGTTGTCCTTGCCGCTCTTGTAAGCAAAACCCATGAAGAACGTGAAGATGATGGGCATGGCGACGAGGAACATCAGCGAACGCTTGTCGCGGAATACTTGTGAAAGGTCTTTGAGGGCGAGGTCAATAATTCTCATAATGATTTCTCCGTAGGGGCGAGGTCATCTCGCCTTGGGCGGGACACTTTGCAGCCCTGCCCCTACAAATTCACGCGAAGCGTCTCCGAAACAGCATCGCGCCAATGGCAAATGTCACAACACCCATTGCCACCAACACAAGGAAAGGCACGATCAACTCCCCCGCAGGCTGACCCGCAAGGGACAGCTTCCACGCCTTGAGCACCCAGCCCTGCGGCGTGAAGTTGCCCATCGTGTCGAATGCTGCGATCTTGATGTTGGTCGTGAACAGACCGCTGATCATACCCAGCGCGGTCAGCGCGCCGCCAAAGACGAACCCCGCCTGCTTGCTGTTCTGCACGAAAGACACCAGCAGGACTGCAAGCCCCACTGAGGTGAACATCTGCCCCATGAAACTGAGCAGAAATGAACCTGTTTCGCCCCAGTTGATGTTGAACAGGTAGTGTCCCGCGGTCAGCAACACCGCGCCTTGGATGGTCACCGTGAGCAGAACTGCCAGGAATTTCCCTGCCAGGATCGTCGTGCGGTTCGTCGGCGTGGTGAAGATACGCGCCAGCGTCCCTTCCTCCGACTCTTGCAAAATGGACATCATCGCATACGCGCCCGTGAAGAACGAGAAGAAGATCAACTGTCCCGACATGACCGTTCCCATCATGCTTTGGACCGGGTTATCCAAGCCGCCTTTATCTGCAGGCGATTTTGTCACCAGCGCGGCTTTGTCAGGTGAATGGAACAATGCGCGCTGGAAATCGGCATACCAATTGGCGTACTTTTCAAAGAATGTTGGAATGATCGCAGGGTCGAGCGTTTGACCGCTGGCTTCTACGCGTTCGTTGACGACCTTGAACGCGACCCCGCCGCCTGCCACGCCATCCAGCAATGATGTGACCATGTCGCGCACCACTGTCGGACCGACGGTCAGTGTGGGGTCTTGCAGAACCGTGACGACCGTATCCTTGTCTCCCGCCAGATAATCTTCCGTGAATGTTGTGGGGATGATGACCGCAACGCCGATCTCCTGCGCGTTCACGGCTTCCCGCGCTGCGGCTTCATCGGGATAATCGCTGGTATGAATCCACGACTGGACGCTCTCATCGAAGAACATGCTCCGAATGTTATCGCCTAGCGGCGCCTCAAGCGGAGCGTCCGATGGCAGCATATCCATGTTCACCACGCCAACTTTGATGCTTGCCAGGCTTGGTTCGCCGCCCGCGATACTGCCGAAGGAGAAATAGATCAACCCTGTGAGCAGCAATGGCGCGGCAAACCCCATTCCGATCAGGAATAGACTGCGCGTGGAACGCACGAGGTCTTTAAAGGCGATGTCGAGTATTTTCATAATGACTCCCAACGGTGGACCGTGGACGGTCGACCGTCCATTGTCCATGGTCAATCGCGCAAAGCGCGACCTGTCAAATGCAAGAATACCGTCTCAAGGTTCGGCTCCTGAATATCCACGGACGTGATGCGCACACCGACCTTCGACGATGCATCGAACAAGCGCGGCAGGACGCGGTTGGTATCATCCACGAGCGCCGTCAATGTCCCATCCAATGCATCGATGCGCGCCACACCTTCAACCGCGCGCCACGCTTCAAGCACTTTCCCGCCCTCGGCATTGATTGTGATGTCAATGCGCGTTTCCTCACCGACCAGTTTGATTAGTTCGTCATGCGTGCCGTACGCGATGACCTTGCCCTTGTCCATGATGGCGATGTGATCCGAGAGTTCGGCGGCTTCTTCCATGTAGTGCGTCGTGTACAGCACGGTCATGCCCTGCCGATTCAACTCTTTGACGTTATCGAGAATATGACGGCGCGACTGCGGATCGATGCCCACAGTCGGTTCATCCATGATGATGACGGCAGGCTTGTGCAATAACGCCGCGCCGATATTGACGCGCCGCTTCATGCCGCCCGAGAACTTGCCGACGTGATCCTTCTGCCTGTCCGTCAGCCCGATGATCTCCAGCACTTCATCCACGCGTTGTTTCAACACCGCGCCGCGTAAACCGTACATCTTGCCCCAAAAGACCAAATTCTCACGCGCCGACAGGTCGGGATACAACGCAATATCCTGCGGCACTACGCCGAGACTTTTCTTCGCGGCTTCAGGTTCTTTGACCACCGAGTGCCCCATAATGGATGCGTCGCCTCCAGTTGGCGCGAGCAAGCCCGAGAGCATCGAGATCGTGGTCGACTTCCCCGCCCCGTTCGGACCGAGCAGGCTCAACACCTCGCCCGACTCCGCGTGGAAACTTACGTCCTGTACAGCTTGCAGATCGCCGAAGGATTTCTTGAGATTCTTGATTTCTATGGCATACGACATGGTTGCCTCCTTGCTAAAAATGAAGCGCTATATCACTTTACAACTTTTGAGTGCCGGTCTCACCTGCCAAATGTCAGGTATTTACCTGTCCAAATGGATGGTTAACCAGATTTATCCCCGGTATAAAAACTGCCTTATTTCTTCACAATTGCGCCTTTATGCAAGTGGAGACTGTACCTTCGTACAATGTCCGCACGCACGATGGTAGGGCGTGGAAGTACGTCTCAGGATGAAAGACAAAAGCCTGTCGCTTACGATACAGGATGACGGTCAAGGCTCATCTGGCAAATATCTATGAAAAGCTGGGGGTCGATTCGCGCGCCGCCGCCATCGCGGTCGCTGCGCAAAGAGGGTTGTTTAGGAAGTAAGCAGGGATATTACGAGCAGTGGCCGATTTTTTCCCAGTTTCAGAAATAATCCCCAGCCTCGTCGAAAAGTAAAATCGCGCCGAACTTTTTTTCGGGGCGGTATTTAGTTCGTTTTTGATGGATCTACTGGTGCATTTGCGTGATTGCCTAATGGACTATCTTCTGTAGCGCCAACTCAATAGCCTGTTCCAATTCCATGGATCGCCCGGTTTCCCACGCTG
>CAYPHR010000060.1:0-12378 GCA_964410375.1 uncultured Anaerolinea sp.
GGTTCGTTCCACGGGTCTTCGAGCAAACCGCCCTCGTGCGAAAGATGCCAGAGATTTGAGTCACGTGAATAAATGGATTTGATGGTGGCAGTGACGGGCACGTTATGTTTTGCCGCAAACGCAATCGCATCCTCCCGTGAGCGGATGTCCCATTCTCGCCACGGAGCGATGATCTTGAGGCGAGGGTCGAGCGCCATCACTGTGAGTTCGAAACGCACCTGGTCGTTGCCTTTGCCTGTCGCGCCGTGCGCCACCGCATCGGCGCCGACTTCGTGGGCAACATCCACGAGATGTTTTGCGATCAAAGGGCGGGCAACCGATGTGCCCAATAAATACTTGTGTTCATACACCGCCCCCATTTTCAACATGGGAAAGAGATATTCGGACGCAAACTCTTCCTTCATGTCGTGGATGACAAACTGGCTCGCGCCGCTCTTCAGGGCTTTCTGCTCCAGCCCCGCTACATCTTCGTCGCCCTGACCGACGTCCGCGCAAAAGCAGACGACTTCACAACCGTAGTTTTCCTTCAACCACGGCACGATCACGGACGTATCCAAGCCGCCTGAGTAGGCGAGGACCACTTTCTTCACTTGCGGTTTTGATTTCGGACTCATGTGTTGCTCCTTTTTCTTCCCATTTGGGGGATTGAGGGGAAATAAAAAAAACAGCCATCCGAGAAGGATGGCTGTTTTGGTTGACGTATGCCTGTGTTAGTGCACGCTTGCGTTCGATCTGCCGTCAAAACAAAGAACTCCCAACCTTCTTTGGGAAGTAGGCTTGGTACGACGGGTACGACGAAGGAGTGCAAACAGCTTAAACATTTCGTGCAATTCTACTACCGAAGTGAAATGAGTCAATGGTTCTGGCTGCCAATTTTCCGATATGTTGACGGAATGAACCGGTCTAGAACTTGGTATACGAATCGCTCATCTTGCGATATTCGATGAACGGCTCATCGATAAGTTTCGCGTACAGCATGATCTGACAGGCTTCCTCCAGAATGGAAGTCCACAGGAAAGCTTCTTCGAGGGTTTGACCGGTAGCAAAACTGCCATGTCCGCGCAGCATGATGATCTTGTAATCTTTGAGTGCATTTGCGACCTTGTTCGCCATCTCAGGCGTACCGGATGCGAATTCCTCGGCAACGACGGGAATCTTCTTTAATAAATATGCTGCTTCGTTGTCAATTGGGACGATCTCATCGCGCGAGAGGGAAAAAGCAATTGCGGTGCGCGGGTGACAGTGGACGATCGCCAGCGCGGGCGTGCTCATGTAGATGGTGCGATGCGCGAGCAGTTCGGAGGATGCCAATGCCACGCCGCTGTCATTCTTTTCGATGCCTGTTTCCACAAGATCGTGCGGTTTGAGTTGTCCCAGCATGGCGCCGCGCCGTTTGATGACCAGTTTGTCACCGAGGCGGACGCTCAGATTGCCTGCATGGGAGGAGATCATATTGGCGGTATACAGGTCGCGTCCAATGTCGCGAAATTGCTCGTAGATGCGTTGGTCGGTCATAATAATGCCTCCAATTCCAGTTCTGCCAACTTCTTTTTCGTTGGGATACCGTTCTCGTCCCAGCCGCGCCCGCGATAGTATTCCTTGAGCATGGGTTCGAGTTGCACGACCCAGCCTTTCGAGGGACCATCGGTCGGAGATTCGTTCAACAAACGCGGCGGGAGCGTATCATCCTTGTTGGTGAATCCTTCACGCAGGTTATACAGCCTCTCCAAATTCCACACGCGCTCGCCGACCTTGATCATATCGCCGGTGGAATATTTGATGCCCGTCACCGCCGAAAGGACGCGCGCGAAGTATTCCTCCGCCACGCCGTAGTTGGTGAACTTGCACAAGACGAGCGAGTCAATCGCTGCGGCGGTGTTCTGGTGCAGGATCACAAAACTCGATTTGCCCTGCACCTGGAAGCGGTCGATCAACTTGGGCGCGCCGAGCACTTCGGGACCGACCATGTTGCCGCGCATGTGACATCCGCCGCGGTTGGATGTGGCGTAGAGCAAGCCCTGTCCCTGCATGCCGCGCGGATCATAAGCTGGCATTTCGAGTCCCTTCGATGACATGGACAGTTCGGGATGTCCGTATTTCGTTGCCAGACGGAGACTGCCGTCGGCAAGGTCTTCGCCGATACCGCGTCGGGTGGCAATCGCTTCGATGGTGGGAGCCAACTGGTCGGTGCGTCCGAAGCGGAGTTCTGAATCCATGAAGCCTTTTTCGGAAAGTTCCATCGCGCAGGCAATTGTCGAACCGACGGAGATGGTATCCAAACCCAGGTCATTGCATAACGAGTTGGCTTCGATGATGGCGGGCAGGTCGGCGATGCCGCATTGCGCGCCGAATGCCCACGTGGATTCGAACTCGGGACCCTCGCCTTCGACCTTTTCGGTGCGGCTGATGCGCGTACAACCGATGGGACATGCCCAACACGACGCGTTCTTGACGAGGTAGTTGTCGGTCAATTCTTCGCCGGAGATCGCCTCCGCGCCTTCGAACTGGGTCTGCTGATGGTTGCGGGTTGCCAGCGCGCCGACGTTGTTCATGATGTTCATCAGCACGACCGTGCCGAACTCGGGCAATGCCTGACTCGTAAGCGGACTTTGCGCCAGCGACTTGCGTGCTTCATAAAGTAAAAACTTGAACTGATCCTTATCCACGATCTCGGGGCGGTCTTTCCCTTCAACGACGATGGCTTTGAGATTCTTCGAGCCCATCACTGCGCCGGGACCGCCGCGTGCCAACGCGCGTTCGCGGTCGTTCATGATCGCAGCGATGCGGCTGAGGTTCTCGCCAGCCGGTCCGATGCACAGCACGTTGCGTTTGTTGTTATTCTGCCCGAGTTTTTCCGTTAGCGCGAAGACGCGCATGCCCCACAAGTTGCTTGCATCGTGGAACTTTATCTCATCGTTCTTGATCTCGATCCAAACGGGCTTATCAGATTTCCCGCGCACGATCATTACATCGTAGCCGGTTTTCCTGAATTGCATACCCCAGAAGCCGCCAGAGTTCGCATCCAAAATTGTTCCTGTCAACGGACTTTTCGTTGTCACAGAAAAGCGATTGCTTGTTTGATAACCAGTGCCCGTCAGCGGACCGTTCGTAAAGATCAAAACATTTTCGGGCGAGAGCGGGTCAATATCGGGTCCCACCATGTCCCACAGTAGCCTCGCGCCAAGCCCGCGCCCGCCGATGTACAACCGCGCCATGTCCATATCCAGCGGATATACTTTATATGTTTGCGTATTTAGATCGATATCCAAAATTTTTTCAGACCATCCAGCCATTTGTTTCTCCTATGATCCGCCTGCAATGGGCGGGAAAATTGCGATCACGTCCTGCTCGGTGACCGGTGTATTCAGGTCAAGCGCGTTATGTCCATTGATGGTGATGACAAAATGTGGACGGAGCGTGCCATCTTCCAGGATGGTTTCCACGAGGAGTGGATTCTGCTTCCGTAGTCCGCTCAACACATCTCCGACGGTTGTCCCTGCTGCGGACAGTTCTTTCGTCCCTGCGATCTTGCGCAGGTTGGCAAATATCTTTACTGTGGGCATCGTATATGGAAATTTTATCAGCGATAGCAAGGGTTGGGGAGACGTTGTGAATTCCAACAATTGCGCTTTGTACGTTCGCTAAAATGATACAATTTTGTCAATGCAAACAAATCTCATTGAACATCTCTCAACCATCTACCGCGAAAAGTTTGGTCAGACGCCCGCCCACATCGTTCGTGCACCGGGACGAGTCAATCTTTTGGGCGAGCATGTGGATTACAACGACGGATTTGTCCTGCCTGCCGCCATCGACCGTGCGACGTACATCGCTTTCTCCCCGGCCGGTGCGCCTCATTCCACTCTTTGGGCTGCAGATTTCGACCAGCAGGTTTCTTTTTCCCCCGGAACCATTTCAACCAAGTCCCAGATTGACTCATCTCCCATACCGGAATGGGGGCTTTATCCGGCTGGGGTGATGTGGTCATTGATGGAGGAGACCCTGCCTGCTTTTTCCATGAATGCAGTCTTCGCTTCGGATGTGCCGCGAGGTTCAGGCTTAAGTTCGTCTGCCTCCGTCGAGATGGCGTTCATGCTTGCGTGGCAAACCCTTGGAGGCTGGACGTTACCTCCCATGCAGCGCGCCTTGCTTGGTCAAAAAGCGGAAAACCACTACGTCGGCGTCAACTGCGGCATTATGGATCAGTTCGCGTCCGCGTGTGGAGTGGAAAATAAGTTGCTTTTGCTCGATTGTCGTTCGTTGGAGTGGAAGACCATTCCTCTGCCGGAGCATGTCTCCATCGTCATTGCGGATACTACTGTACGCCGTAAACTTACGTCAGGCGAATATAACAAACGCCGCGCGGCATGCGATGAAGCAGTACGCTTGTTGCAGCAGGATTTGCCTTATATAGAGTCCCTGCGCGATATTAATGTCGAGGAATTCAATCGGTTGGCGAAAAAACTTCCAGGGGAGATAGAGAAGAGAGCGCGTCATGTGGTGGAAGAGATTGAGAGGTCGAACCAGGCTGAGGCTTTGCTCGAAGCGGGGAATGTCCGAAACTTTGGAAGGCTGATGAATGAATGTCACATCAGTTTGCGCGATCTATATGAAGTTTCATGCCCGGAATTGAATGTGATGGTGAATATCGCACAATCCATCGATGGCTGTTACGGCGCGCGCCTTACGGGCGCAGGCTTTGGAGGCTGCACGGTTAATCTTGTCGCACGGGAAAACGCGGTCGAATTTTCAAGGACCCTGGCAAAAGGGTACGAATTAGAAACGGGGCTCGCCCCTGAAATTTATATTACTCGTGCATCCAATGGGGCTGAGTTGTTAAGATAGATCGCTGTCCATAAAGACACCTTCATCGCGCAAATTCATAAAATTCGCATCCTAATCTCTTTTGTTTGCCTACTTGAATCCCGCTTCTCGTGCGCGCACAATGGCCTGGGCGCGGTCTGCCACCTGTAGTTTGCTGAATATATTTGTAATGTGATTGCGAATCGTCTTGTGGCTCAGCACGAGCTTCCGCGCAATCTCCTGATTGTTGAGTCCCTGCGAGATTAGGCGCAGAATTTCCAGTTCGCGTTCGGTCAATTCGGGAAAGGGTGTGCCCGACACGGCGGGTTTCGCGCTCAACTCTTTGAAGTAGTTCATCAACCGCGTGGCGATGGCTGGACCGAACAACGCCTGCCCCTCTGCCACCGCCCGGATGACGCTCAACACTTCCTGCGGGTCGGCGCCTTTCAATAAATAGCCTCTCGCGCCAGCCCGCATCGCATGGAAGATCGAAGCATCATCCTCGAGCATGGTGAGCATGATGATGCGCGTCTGTGGCTATTGCGCCAGGATTTGCTCGGTCGCCCGAATGCCGTTCAAGCCCGGCATGTTGATATCCATCAGAATGACATCTGGCTCGAGTTCCCGGCTTTTTTTCAACGCGGCCTCCCCATCTTCCGCCTCCCCAATAATTTCGATGTCGTCTGTTACGGCAAGCAGGGCTTTGATACCCTCACGGAATAATTTGTGATCATCAGCGATCATCAATTTGATTTTCGTCATTTGTGTGCCTCGTTAAGAAGATAACGGCAGTCTGGCGGTGACGCGGGTCCCGTGTGGCTGGACCTCATCAATCCGGAGGCTGCCACCGATCTCCTCCGCGCGTGCCCGTATGGAGCGCAGCCCCACGCCAGCCCGGTATTCTTTTGGCATGCCAACGCCATCGTCCTGAATTGAAATGACCAGAAAATCCTGTTCAACCAGGAATTTTACGATGCAACGATTTGCATGTGAATGCCTGACCGCGTTGTTCCATGCTTCGAGAAGGATGCGATAGGCGTTGACCTCCACTGCCGCGGGTAAATGGGGAAGTCCATCTGACGGTGCAATGATTTCCAGAGCCGGTCCTCCGCCATGATTGCGTGCCAAATCTCGAACCGCCTCCACCAAACCAAGTTGATCGAGCACAGGCGGACGCAGACCATGCACCAGCCGGCGGACATCGGCAACGGTCTGCCGGTTCTGCTGAATGACCTCATCCACGAGACTTTCCGCTTTTTCGGGTTTTGTGTAGATCACTTGCTGAGCCGCAGACAGTTTCAGCCCTTGGGCGGCAAGCAGGGGACCCAACTCATCATGCAGGTCGCGGCGGATGCGCAGGCGCTCGTCTTCCCGTTCGTTAACGATCTGAGCCCGCGAGCGGATCAGTTCTGTATTCAGACGAACTGTCTGCGCGGCAGCCCCTGCCTGATGTGCGATGTTTTCGATCAGGCGGCGATCCGCTTCTGAAAATTCCTCCCTGGGTGCGCGGCGGGCGACTTCCAACCTGCCAATGGCTTCACCCTGATACACCAATGGAAAAGAAACCAGGTCGGTCGTCTCCGAACCAGAGGCAGCAGCCAATATTTCCTCGCCATCCTGATCCAGCCAGATCGCCACGTACGGGATCTTGAGCGAATGAGCGATGGTCTCTGCGATGGCTGGCAGCACCTTGTTGGTGGAAGGTGTCCTTTCGAGAGTCCCGACCAGCCGTGAGAGCACGGCATACGGGTCGTCGCGCTCCCCATACATCCAGCGGTTGACCGTGCGTTGCAAGCGCTGCCGCAGGGGTTCGAACAGAATCGCCACAACCCCCGCCGCCAGGAATGAGATCACGGGGTTGGAGAGCCCGGTGAACACAACATGCAGTACAAAGATCGTTCCCAGATAGCCAAGCATCGTCAGCACGGAGAGCGAACCATACACGAGCACGCGGTTGAGTATGAGTTCGATGTTCCACAGGCGGTAACGCAGGATGGCAAAGGCGACGGAAAGGGGGAGACAGGCTTTCAACAATTGTCCCAACGGGTATAGCAGAAAATCCTGGAGGACGCGCGTGGATGCATTCAGATTGAAGAGCATTGGCACGACTTGTAACATCAGCCCCGCCGCACTTGCTCCGGCGCCCCAGACGATCCAGCGAATCTGCTGGCGTTGAAATGAGTCGGAATGTAGATAGCGGTATACGAGCGCAATCACGCCTGTGATGATCCAGCCCAGGCTCACAGAAATCAGGATCGAACGCGGCAGATACCAGATGAGTAGAGAGCGCTCAAACAGCCCCAGCGTCAGCCAAAGTCCAAGTGCAAGAGCCAGCCCGAGGGTCAGGTTTGAGGCGAGACGTCCTACGGGGAATAGATAAAAGAACAGGATCAGCAAACCAAAGCCAACGGCGATCCAGGCATCCATCCAGCGAGGAAATGTCCCGCTGTACAGGTTGTTTGCGAGAATCAGTACGGGAAGAGATAAGCCGGTCAGGAGTACGATCATTAAGAGGGCGGAGAATAACGCCATCCAGTCATCGGAGCGATAGCGGACGATCACAATCGCAATGCCGACACACAGCACAGCCAACAGAAGTTCACTCGCCAGCGCGAAGATGACCGCAAATTGACTGGATAAGCCGTACTCGAGGAGAATGCCTCCCGCCCAGCTTCCGCGCGTGACTGTGACCTGCCGCGCCGGAAAATTGCCGGTCCGCACGCTGACGGTGACGGGTGTTCCGATCTCGCCAGTTAGCAGTTCGTCCGCCTGCTCTGCTGAGGTGATTTCCACTCCATCCACCGCCAGTAAAATATCCCCCTCCAGAATGCCCGCCTGCGCCGCGGTGGAAGGTGTATGCAGGGACAGGCGCACCTCCCCATTTTGATTTTGAGTCAGCCATGCCTGAATGTCGCCGCGATACAGTTCGTGGATTTCGCGAGTGTGCAGGGGCAGACCTGCAATGAACAGACCCAGAGCAATGAGCGAGCCGGTCAACCAGAGGAGGCGCGCTGGAAGCAGCCAGGGCGTTTTCAGATGGGTGTTGATGTTCGATGCGGCAGGCGCTTGTTCCATGGTTGACCTTTGATAAAACTCAGATAATCATCCTATGTTACGGCAAACACGTGGATTGGGAATATAGCCAATCCATTGCGGCAACGATGACCGGGTCTTGTTCTGTGCCGAATTTCGACCAGTCGGTTTCCACCAACATATCTGGTGTGATGGGACCATTGTAAATCGTCCCGTTGCGGTCGAACGAATTTGCACCGCTGACAAAGAGATTTGAGCCGTCGCTCAGGTCGGTATGGGTGATCAGCGTGGGCAGTCCGCGGGTGGGCTCGCCGAAGGAACGAACATCCGCGCGTCCTTGAAATGCGACCAGCATCAACTCGCCGGCGGCTTGAGTCGCCGGGCTGACCAAGAGCGCAACCGGCGTAAATTGTTTCGGCTTGTAGACCGAGCCATCGATCTCGCTCTCGTAACGGTATTCATTATTCCAGAACACCTCACCGTTGCGATAGGTCCACGCTTCCTGCCGCCCATCGCTATATTGGAACCCGCCTAGGTCGCCTTCACCCAGAATGGGACCAGCCGCCGCAATGTACGACCAGATGTCACCGCCCGGAATGCGGCGCAGATCGAGCATCCAGCCGCAGACGGGTGTCCGATCCATGTTCCGCATCAACTTTTGGACATCCGTCGGGTATTGCAGGTGCGTGCCGGATTCAAGGGTCAATTCAATGTAGCCAACGCCACGCTCATCTTCGCCCAGTCGCTGACCCACTGGGGGATTGTAAGGATCCCTGCCAGCTGTGATTTTGTTCCTGGCGACCTCGATCTGCAATGACTGTCCGTTCCGCTGGATGACGAGTTGTTCCTCAGTGGAAGTATCTGTCTCTTTCGCGTTGCAGGGTGGATACGCATCCGCTTCTGCATGGGGGATTGGTGGTTGTCCATTGACCTGCTGGATTCGGTCACCCACCTGCAGCCCTGCTTTTTCCGCAGGGCTGTCCGGATCGATACGAATGATCACCTGATTCTCCGGATAGAGAGTCCGGTAGCCTGTATAGAAATTGGGGATTTCCAAACTGGGAACCAGCAACCAGGCGTTGCCATCGTTCAATTCCTTCAGGGCTTTGCAAATGGCGGGATATGTATCGGCGGCTGTTTGGGCATTAGCGATGATTCCCGCCGTCTCGTTGCGCAGGGCAGCCCAATCCACATTGCCACCCATCATTGCATGGGTTTCCAGCCACTGGAAAGCGTTCTCCACGTGTTGCGCGGGCGGCAGGGGGACCGGAGTCGGTGTAGGCGCAGGTGCGATCGCGCTGCAGGCGGAGAGGACAAGAGTAAGAAGTACAACGGATAAACGCTGGAGTTTCATTGTTTTTTCCTTTTCTATTATGGCACAGAAGGCATCGGTGCGGGAATAGGCTGGTGCACCAAAGCGACTGTAATGTTCCCAGCCGGATGAGGTGTTGTGGCGACTATCGCAGATCCTGCTGTGGGAGCTATAGGCGCACGAATGGCGACCGGCAATTCGCTATTCTCCATATATGCCACCGGCATGGACAGGGATGGAGCGGACAGACGGATCGCAATATGACGGCTCAGACTCAGGGTGAGTATCAGTATCGTGAACACAGCGCACACAACCAACAGATGGTTAAACGACTGGGATTTTCTCTCGACTTGTTGAAAATGGATGTTCATGGCTGCCTCCAAAAGGGTTGCTCGTGTCTTGCATCCATACTATAGCAGGCAGGCTGTCCCGTTGTCATGGGATTAGTGTCCCGATTCAGTCCTATCTTTGCAAATGCTTACGCCCCGCTTTGGCGGGGCGTAAGTTCTTATTGATTGGATATCGAAACAGATCTACTGGATCTCGATAGTGGTGTGATCTTCCACATCCGGGGCGCCATAACTGACGTCAACCATAAAGGAACGACCATCTTCCAGTGTGCCTTCGGCTTTGAACTGGATCAAAGACTGCGGGTTTGATTGACCCGGGTGCAGCAATTCCGTGTAGGTTGCCGCTTCGCCTTTCAGCAGGGACGGTGACTCCGCAAGCTCGCCAATGGTCACAACACCATCCGCCATTGCCGCCTCGACTTCCGCTTGGGCAATGAACCAGACTGGTACAGCCCCGCGCCCGGTCATTTCTGCAATGAGAGGGGCGGGGTCGGTTTGAGGACCGTTCGCCCAATATTCAACGGATGTGGTGGTAGGCGGAGCACAGGCAAAAGCGCCCGGATTGCCTTCACCCGGAAAATGGAAGAACTGGTTCAAGTTGAAGTCGGCTGGGATGCAATCCGGGGAGCGGTAGAAGACGATGACCGTCCATTCGCCGTCTGAAAATGTCTCGTTTTCGCCAAAACGGGCATAGAAGGGCACTTCGCCATTCGCCTCGATACGAACAGGCTCTTTTACTTCAGCTGTGGCGGGCGTTTCGGTTTCAGACACAGCCACCTCGGTTGGTTGTGTCTGGGCATCCTCCGTTGAGGAAGGCATGTCGTCTTGCGGGTTCATCGTTGCGCAGGATGAAAACAGGGCGGCGAGCAGAACAGTTGCGGCAACAACTTGCATGATTCGATTGGTATTCATTTTCAAACTCCTTATATTGATAAAATGTTCAAACTGACGGCAAGGGTAGATAGCATTACTCCATAAGCGCCTCCGTATAATCCTTGTTTCTATATAAGGAGAATAGCAGGCAGGCTGTCCCGTTGTCATGGGAGCAGTGTCCCGATCCAGTCCTGTTTCTGTAGTGCCATATTCAATTCATGGAAACCGTAAGGTTTTTAAAGGATCGTTGGATGCACGCAGTTGATAAGCCATGACGAAAAAAAACGCGCCTGCTTCTTTAGCGGGCGCGTCATGATGTAGATTTCAACGACGGATCAAGTCATCTCAAACGGCAGATATCTATTCAGTCAATATTCTTTGAGCATCCAATGGAAGCGGATCCAAACCCGTGGATATTTCCCAAATTTCAGTGTGAGATATGGATGCACTTGCATCCAACTTTATCAACGGTCCCAGGCTTTCAAGTTCTACAAACTCTTCATTGCAATACAATTCGGCATTGCAATTATTATCGGGATGAATGGCGTCGCTTTGTACGTTGAATGATTTTTTGAACAGTACGCCATCCACCCAATAGGCGAGCCAGCCGTGCGGATTGAAATAGCCCATCTTGAAGGGCGGCGATGCGTCAGCGTGGAAAAGGATAAAGTCATCGCGCAGGTTCAGGCGCAGGTCATCGAGGCGGGCGTAGGACCAGAAGGAAAACTGTCGGTTGGGTAAAAGTCCAGCCTTGTCCGCGTTCTCCACAGGCATCGGCAGAATCGCCGTGCCGCCCAAGCGCAGCTGCGTGATTGTCCACGGCGCGAGTTCCACCGCCCACATGCCGTCATTGATGAGCGTGTGGGTGAGGTGAACAGAGGGCGCGTCAAGCGCAAGTCGAATCTCGATGCGCTTGCGAATGCCCGTGCCTGGCTCGGTATTCGTTTCCAAAATTACGCCATTGGGTGTGTCTATTATTTTCAATTCACCGGTATCCGGCGCGTAGGTGCGCGGCATGGCTTCGGGCGCGTGCCACAAACGATGACCGCCGCGAAAATAGAAATCTCCGTACGGCGTAGCGATGGGCGGCTCGCCGCTGAGGTCCGCGAACAGATTGCTTTTGCCCGTTGGAATCAACCCACAGATGCGCAGCGAATCGGTCAGATATTCGAGTTCAAGAAAATCGTTTTTCAGTGTGCGTCTGTTCATGTGGATGAAATCTACCAGTAGTGATGCACGAGAGTGCGGATTTTTGAATCATACAGCTTGCGAATTTTCTCCATCGCTTCGGGGCTCAGGGACGGCTGGTCTGCCGCTTTGACATTATCCTCCGCTTGGGCGGGATTCTTCGCGCCGGGGATCGTGCAAGTGACGGCATCGTGCATCAGAATCCAGCGCAAGGCAAATTGCGGCATCGTCCATCCTTCGGGGATGAGCGCGCGCAATTCTTCCACGGCTTGCAAGCCCGTTTCATAATCCACGCCCGAGAAGGTTTCGCCGCGGTCGAATGATTCACCGTGACGGTTGAAGGCGCGATGGTCGTCTTTTTCAAAGGTCGATTTGGCAGTGAGTTTGCCCGTCAATAATCCGCTGGCGAGCGGCACGCGCGCCAGGATGCCGACCTTGCGGCGCATGGCTTCAGGGAAGAACAACTCCGCGGGGCGCTGGCGGAAGATGTTGAAGATGATCTGCACGGTTTGCACATTTGGGTATTCGATTGCTTTGAGCGCTTCTTCCACTTTCTCCACGCTCACACCGTAGTGGCGCAATTTACCCGCCTTGACGAGATCATCCAACACGCCAAAGGTTTCGGGCATGTAAAAGACCTCGGTGGGGGGACAGTGCAATTGCAACAGGTCAATGGCTTCGGTATCCAGATTTTTCAAACTGCGCTCGACAAACGCAGTCAGGTTGGCGCGGTTGTATCCATTTGCCACATGCGGATCAAGCCGTCGCCCCGCTTTGGTTGCCACATAAATGGTTTCGCTGCGTTCCTTGCGGAGTTGC
>CAYPHR010000061.1:0-12273 GCA_964410375.1 uncultured Anaerolinea sp.
CTTCGTCAACGGCAGTTTTGTGATCCTGCTCGCGGGGCTGGTCTGGGCGGGCTGGGGTTGGTTGCGGCGTCGTTCGGCGGGGTGACCCTCTCCGTCCTGCGGACACCTCCCCCAAATCCGACGCTTCAAACTCTGAATCATTTTGTAAGCGCTCCATTGTCGTATTTGGGGGAGGACGGGTGGGGGCGACAGGACGTCGCCCCTACGTGTGTGTGGGGGCGGCAAGACCGTGCCCTACGTGTGCGATTTCCACAATCTCTGGCGTGTTTCTCCACAATTCCTCCACAATGGATTGATACATTTGGGGCAACACAACAGCCAAGGAGAGATCAACCCATGAAAGCAGTTATTCACGAATCGTACGGTCAGCCCGAGGTGCTGAAAATTATGGAGGTCGAAAAACCGCAGGTTCCAGATGACGGTGTGCTGGTTCGCGTGCATGCGTCCTCGGTCAACATTGCGGAATGGTACGGCATGACGGGTCTGCTCATCGGGCGGCTAATAGGCAACGGACTCTTCAAGCCAAAAGACACGCGCCTCGGCGCAGACTTTTCCGGCGTGGTCGAGGCGGTCGGCAAGGATGTCGCCGATTTCAAACCCGGTGACGAAGTCTTCGGCGGAAGGAGCGGGGCATTTGCCGAATACGTGACCGTGAAAAAAGCCATCGTGCACAAGCCAGCCAACATCACGTTCGAGGAAGCGGCGTCTGTCCCGACGGCGGGAATCACTGCCTTGCAGGGACTGCGCGATCACGGAAGAATCCAGCCGGGGCAGAAAGTCCTGATCAACGGCGCGTCGGGAGGCGTGGGAACATTCGCGGTGCAGATCGCCAAGGCGCTCGGAGCCGAAGTCACCGCCGTGTGCAGTACGCAAAATGTCGAGCACGCCCGTTCGCTCGGCGCGGACCATGTCATTGATTACACCAAGCAGGACTTCACTCGCAATGGACAAAAGTATGACCTGTTGTTCAACATCAATGGAGGACGGTCATGGTCGGAATACAAGCGCGCGCTCAAGCCGGATGCGACCTTTGTCCTTGTCGGAGGTCCGAAGATGCCGGTGGTCGGACCGCTTGGACTGCTCATCAAGATACGAATTGCCATGCTCGGCTCAAGCCAGAAGTTCGCCTTTTTCATCGCTCAATTCAACCGGGAAGACATGCTCGTCCTGAAGAACCTGCTCGAAACAGGCAAAGTGAAACCGTTTGTAGAGAAGGCATATCCCATGACGCGCATCGCCGATGCCATGCGCCACTTGGGAACGGGTCACGCGCGGGGGAAGATCGTCATCACAATGGGCTGAGCGGATACCGCAAAAGAGACGAACTCTTAAGAACAACGTATACTAGGATCAAATAACGGTACTCTGAGAGGCAATCGGATGGAAATCACATACTTCAACTTCTTGAGGCATCTTATACGTTTCAACCGGCAGGTCTATCTTGACCATAATGCGACGACGCCTGTCAGCAGTTATGTTCAGGTCAAAATGGATCAGGCGTTAAGAGACCACTACGGCAATCCGTCGTCGTTCTATGGCATGGGCAGGAAATCGGCGGAGGTGATGGAGAAAGCCCGGGAATACGTGGCAAGCGCCATCCATGCCGACCCGTCCGAGGTCACCTTTGCCAGTTGCGCAACCGAAGCCAACAACGCCGTGCTCAAATCGGTTGCCGCCCACTTTTATCCCCAAAGGAAAAAGGTCATTTCCACGCCCATCGAACATCCGTCCGTGATGAATACGCTGGCATATCTGGAAACTCAGGGAGTGGTTGTCGAATATTGCCCCGTGGACCGCAAAGGACGGGTACTGCTCGCTGAATTGGAAAGATTGATCGATGAAGATACTTTCCTCGTCTGTTGCATGGCAGCCAACAATGAGACCGGCGTCATTCAGGACCTCAAGGCTGTGACGAAGATCGCCAGACAGCACGGCGCGCTGGTGCTGACAGACTGTGTGCAGGCACTGGGGAAGATACCGGTTGACGTTCACGCCTGGGGTGTGGATTATGCCTCCTTTTCCGCGCACAAACTCCATGGTCCGAAAGGCATCGGGGCGCTGTATATCAAACAGGGCAGTCCCTTCACGCCGCTGCTCCACGGCGGTCATCAGGAGGGCGGCTTGCGTGCTGGTACGGAAAGCATTCACAACATTGCCGGGTTCGGCGCGGCTTGTCAGGAAGTGGACAAACTCTTGGCGCGCGCTGGGCAGGTCCGGGCATTGAAACGGCAGTTGATCCAACGGCTGAAAGAAATCAAACCGGATTGTGAGATCAATTCGCCGGAAACAGATTCGGAGTGCCTGCCGAACACACTCAGCATCACGTTCCCCGGCGTGGAGAATGCCGGGTTGATGGGCATGCTGGATTATCGCGGTATCGCAGTCTCTGCCGGGTCGGCGTGCAGTACGGGAGAAGACACGCCCTCCCACGTCTTGAAAGCGATCGGCTTGTCCGATCAAGCCGCGCGCGAGACCATTCGGATCAGTCTCGGGCACAACACTTCGACGCGCGACATTCACTATACGACGCAGGTGGTTCGGGATTATCTCGAAGGGCGCATCTCGTTTGTCAACATGCTCGCGCCTGCGCAATTAAATGAGAATATTTTGTTCGACAAAAACACGTTCATTTTGGATGTGCGTCCATCGGATGACCGGAAACGCTTCAAGGGGTTGCCGAACGCGCATGAAGTCAATCCCCTCCATGTCGAAAATTACTTGAAACAACTCCCGCGCGATAAAGATATTCTGGTGTATTGTCCCGGCGGCGGACTTTCGGTCATGATCTCGTATTACTTGAAAGCGAAGGGCTTCAAGCGCATCACCAATCTGCGCGGCGGGCTGGACGGTTGGAGAACGCGCCGCAGCGATCTATATGAAAAATACGCCGGGCAAAACGTCACTGTGCTGGAACCGGATACGACTGGGTAGTTTTCTACTCTCTATTCTCCAATCCTCTTTTATCTTATACTCCCCCCATGCCTCCCCTCATCCTCGTCGTAGATGACGAACCCAAGGTCGCCCGCCTCGCCAGAGATTATTTGGAGAAGAACGGATTCCGCGTCCTCACCGCCGCCGACGGTCAATCCGCGCTGACAACTGCCCGCCGCGAAAAACCCGACCTCGTCATCCTCGACCTGATGCTCCCGCACATGGACGGGCGCGAAGTCTGCCGCATCCTGCGCCGCGAAAGCGACGTGCCGGTCATCATGCTCACCGCCCTCTCCGAAGAGATCGACCAGGTCACCGGCCTCGAGATCGGCGCGGACGATTACATCACCAAACCGTTCTCACCCCGTGCACTGGTGGCGCGCGTGCGCGCACTCCTGCGCCGGACACGCGGCGATGTCAAAGCGCCCGCCACCATCCGCGCGGGCGGGCTGGAAATTGACCCCGAAAAATATTCTGTGACCTTAAACGGCAGTCCGCTCAAACTCACCCCGAATGAATTCAAACTGCTGCAGATTCTCGCCAGCCGCCCCGGTCAGACGCTCACCCGCGAGCAACTGCTCGACGACCTGCATGGCGCCGCCTTCAGCATGGATCGCAGTGTCGACTCTCATATCAAAAATCTGAGAAAGAAACTCGAAGCCGTCTCCGGCAAATCCATGATTGAGACAGTCTACGGTATCGGCTATCGCTTCAATATCGCACCCTGAGTTCAGCGAAGGGTCTCTCCTCATTATGTCTGAAAACTCATCCCCTCAAAAAAGACGCCGAAATCGTTTTATAACCTTCGCGATCTTCTTCATCATCACCGTTTTCCTCTTCGTTGGAGGCATCGCGGCGATCCTCTATCTTCTCTTTACCGAGTATTCAGGCATCCGTAACATCTGGCTCCTGATTTGCGGCGCGCCCGTCATTTTGGTTGTATTCCTTCTCATCACTATCATCACCTTATACATCCGCTTCGGCAGACCGCTCGAAGAGCTTTTCAACGCCATCAACGCTGTCGAGGAAGGTGATCTCTCGGTACGTGTGTCGGAGAAAAACTCCGATATGTTCAGCGACCTGTTCAAACGCTTCAACAAAATGATTGGCGAACTCGAGCGCGCCGAACAACAACGCCGCAACCTCACCGCCGACATCGCCCACGAACTCCGCACGCCGCTCCACATCATCCAGGGCAACCTCGAAGGCATCGTGGACGGCGTCTATCAACCGACGCCCGAACACATCAATGCCACACTGGATGAAACTCAACTGCTCACCCGCCTCGTGAACGACCTGCAGACCCTCTCCCTCGCCGAAACGGGACAACTTCCGCTTCACCCCACCCGCTTCCTGCTCGCCGACCTGATAGCGGACATCACTTCGAGTTTCTCCTCCCAAGCCGCATCCCTCGGCATTGATCTGAAAACGGATATCGCAGACCCCAATCAACAGCTCACCGCCGACTATGACAGGCTCAATCAGGTGCTGTCCAATCTCGTTGCCAATGCCCTGCGCCATACGCCCCAAGGTGGAAAAATTCTCATCGAAACGGGATCAAGCTCAAGCAAGGAGGGAGGCGTGCGGATCGTGGTCAGGGACACCGGCGCGGGGATTGCATCCGAAGATCTTCCCTTTATTTTCGACCGTTTCTGGCGCGGCGACAGATCGCGCACTGAACGTGCCCAAAGCGGGTTGGGGCTGGCGATCACAAAGCAGCTTATCCATGCGCATCATGGAACCATCGAAGTGCAAAGTGAGGTCGGGGCGGGGACTACGTTTATGATCGAATTGCCGGAACATCTTCAGGTCAATATGGATTAACGAGGCGGTTGTGCAGAAGCTCAAGGGTTTCATCGATCAGAGCATTGATGATTTGGATTTTTTACAATTGCTGGCGTAACAAGCAAGAAAGGCGAAGTGCACGTGCTTCCTACTTAAAGTCTATTGCTGCAACCTGTTGGCAAACGGGGCTCAAAACTCGCGCTGGTCGAAAAATACAAACAGCATAGCAACGCGGGATGTATCCCGAATGACGAAGCCATCCCAAAGGATACATCCCGCGTTACACACAAGCTGCCCGCCTTCCCCTGTTGCATAACGAACGGGCAGACGATGAATGTAACCCCGTTTTCTATCCCCCCAATACTGCCGACCATCTGTCGGCGGTACCCATCTACTACATCTATGCCCGCCCGGTTCCATTTTCTTTCAATTGCATTCGACCAATTTGCGGTTTCAATGGGTATAATTCCACCCAGCCCCGCCCATGCGGACGCCCATCGGAGAACAAAACGAACGTGGAAATGGACGCCCTGCACGACCAACTTGACCAGGCTTTGAAACAACTGGCGGAGATCCGGGGTGATGAACTTGCCCGCCGAATCAAGCCAATCCTCCTTGCCAATCTGGATCGAGGGCGGATTCATAGATTTGTGGAAGGAGATCCCGCTCGTGTCCCAGCCTATGTCTGGCGCGTCGCCGACGGTTTTTCCAACCTTCAAACTTATCTCCATCAACTGCAGACCGAGCATGACCCCGAAGTTTGGGCTCCGCTCTACGAACGGATGCAAACCTGGGCATACAATTTTTTCCTTCGAAAGAACTTTTTCGCCGACGACCACACCCGTGAGATCGCAATCGAATGCGCGACCGAGGCGGCGCTCAACCTGCTCAACTCTCACTTCCCCTACGACACCGAATTCGATCCATGGGCGCATATCCTTGTTCAGAACGCCTGCCGCAAGTTCATCCAAAAATCCCTCAAGAAGTCCGTTGTGCCGCAGGAGAAACAGGTCGAACTCGAAGACGACCTTGCGAACCTGAACGATCCCCCGCTGGAAGCGCAAATGTTGATGGCAGAACTTGGCGCGGAGTTGGAGTCCGCTCTGGCACAACTATCCGAAGCGCGCCGCAGTGTGATCCGGATGCTCTACTTCGATGATATGGAGCCGGAAGAAATCGCCAAAAAGCTGGGCAAAAGCGCGGGAGCCATCTACAGTTTACATTTCAACGCGCTGGAAGATCTGCGGAAGATTTTGAACAAAACAGGGATAAATTAAATGAACGAGAATTTGGATTCCCGAAGGTCAGCCGCGCTGAAAAAGTTAGCTGAGCATTTGACAGCCCTCAAGGAAGAGGGCAGGTCAATTTTACCCATGGAAAGTGACATGTTATCCCTGATCATCAGCGGGACACTGAACGGCGAAAATCTTGCGAAGCGCTATCCAGATTTTCACAAAAAAATGCTGGAAAACGCCGAACTCAGGCAGGCTTTCCTCGATGCATTGGAAATCCTCGAAGCCGAACCCGGGGAACTAACCCCCATACCCGCGCCTGAAACCCGTCTCGATTTTTTGACCAGCCAGCCGTCCACGCCTAAAATAACCTTCTTAGACAAGAAGCGATGGAGCCTCAACTGGCAAAGATCGCTTGAACAACTACGAGCCATCTTCTCCCCGCCAGAGCTGGCGTATCGGGCAGGGCAAAGCCTGATCGAAGAGCCTTGGTTCACCTTGTTGCGCGATGAAGTGACAGTTTCCGGGAGCGCCTATACCATTATCCTGGATTGCACCCCTGTCGAAGATGAGGAGAATACGCTGGCTGTTTATGTATCCCTGGCTGTTACACCCGGCATTTCGCGCGAACCTGCGAAATTCCCACTGCGTGCCAGATTAATATGGGGCGAATATCAGCAAGATGTGCTCATTCCCGCGGAAGGACGTGTAAGATTCCCAAATATCCTGTTTGATACGATCTTCGACCCGGCGTTGGAAAACCTTAAGGCTGGGCTGAGTCTCACACTCGAAACTGCCTTTGAAACTTTGTGATGTCCAGTAGTGCTTCTTTTGAAATTTACATTAATTTTGCAAATAAACTATTCGAGGGGCGAATATCCGAATCCGATCTGCCGTCCATTGGGGTAGACCTCCCCGCGCTCGACAAAACATTACTCGACCGTATTGTGGATTATGCGGAAAGCCTTGCGTCCGTCAAGCCGCGGCTTGGCTGGGCGCTGACCCGGGTCGCGAATGACGCGGCGTTTTCCCAAAACTGTGATCTTTTCCTACGTTCTCTCTCCGCGTGGTATCTGGCGCGTGCCTGCAATCATTGGGCTCAGCCCAAGCGTGCAGATGATGCACTGCTCATCGCGCGGCGCGGTTTCGAGGAGTTGAATGATTCCGCTTGGATCGCGGCTTGTGAGTGGCAGTCGAATGCTTTGGCGTGGAGCAAGCCTGATTTTGCCGAAGCAGTTCGCGGGTTGAAAGAGGCGTTGACCGATCTTTCACCGGAATTCGTCCCGCATTGTCGTCTCTCCTTGGCGTTTGCCCAAATCCTTGTTGGGGATCATCCCGCCGCGCAAGAGAATATCCGCTTGGGCGAGGAGGCGTATCGATCACGCGGAGATGTTGTGAATCAGGCGCGCTCCTGGCTGACGCTCGCCAGTCTCCTGCGCCGGCAGGATCGTTTTGACGAAGCCTTCCAAAAATTGGATCAAGCCCTGCAGGTTTTCGAGCGGGAGAACGCGCTCACCGATCAGGCGCGCGCGCATTATCAGATTGCGCTCGGTCATTTGCTGCAAACTGACCAATTGCCGCAAGCCGTCGAGCGTTTCCAGCGTGCCATTACCCTTTTCGAGGCAACCGACTTGGATCTGTGGCGCGGGATGTGTGTCAACAATCTGGGGTCGGTATATCTCTATATCGGCGAACTGATGCTGGGAGATCAGTGTTACCGCCAAGCCGAAGAGATTTTTGCGCGTCACGAAATTCCCGGCTTGCTGGCGGACAATCTGCATGATCAGGGTGAGCTGAACATCCTGCGCGGCATGCCGCAGGTCAGCATCGAGCACTGTAAACGATCTGCGGCGCTCAGCGAAAGTCTCGGGTCGCGTTTATCCGCAGCGGTCGTCATCACGAACCTGGGAAAGGCATACGGTCGAGCCGGGCGCTATCAGGATGCCCTGCATCATCTTGAACGAGCGGCGGAACGATTGAACGAACTCAACAGTCCACTGCGGCTTGGCACCTGTGAAAGTTACGCGGCATTGATCTGGTCGCAGTTGGGTCAGCCCGATCTGGCACACGATCATCTCGACCGCGCTGTGCAATGTTATGAACAGGCGGATCAAAAAGCGTGGCTCTCCGAAGTTCACAACATTCGAGCCAGGGCATACTTCCAACAAAACAAATATAAGGAAGCTATTGATTGCCTGAAGGATGCGCTCGATGTTTCGATCCGGCATGGGATCAAGCCCCAAACCGTCCTTGCCCGGCGTCTGCTCGGCGAGGCGTTGGTGCAGACCGGCGCGTTCGATGAAGCGCTAGATGTTTTGGAGCAAGCACAGACAGACGCTTCGGCGATAGAAATGCAGATGGAATTGGCATTCAGCCTGGTCGCTGCTGGAGCCTGTCATGCCGCCCGCTTGAGACTGGACGACGCGCAATCCGCTTTTGAGCAGGCACTGCAATGGAGTGAGGGAGTCCTGCCGGAGATCGAATGGCGGGCACACACCGGGTTGGGCGATCTGGCTGGCTCGCGTTCGGAAAACGAAAAGGCGCTGGCTTCCTATCGGCAGGCGGTGACCGCTTTTTCCCGCATCCGGCAAAACTTCTGGCAGCCCAGCTTGGCAGGTTCCTACCTGCAAAAACCCTCGCGCACTTTCGATCGCATTATTGCTTTTACTGCCCGCGTGGAGGCTGCCGAAGATGCTTTGACATGTATTGAGTCGTCCAAGGCATCCACCTTGCAGGGACAATTGTTGTCAGACCATTCACAAAAACTGGATGCAGACTCCCGGAAGTTATCCGATCTGGAAGCGGAGATTCGCTTCATACAGGACCGCCTCAGGACTCCCCCGGAGTTGTTGCTTCCCCATCGAGCCGGATCCGAGTTCCGACAGATCCGCTCCCGCCTGATGGAGAAGACGAAACAATACGAGATGCTGAAAGCCCGCCTTGAGCGAAAATCCGGATACCAGCGTTCGTCCGCGAGGCTGAGTAGAGAAGGTTTTAATCCGGATGCATTTCGCACTCTCGCAGACCGTTCCCTGCAAGGGAGGTGGGCTGCATTGGATTATTATCTGACGGATGAGGAGATTATTGTCACGCTTCTCAGTCCCCGGCGTTGTGAGGTGTTGAGCGTTCCCATTCCATATCGCCTGCGTATGGCATTGGAGGCTTGTCAGCGCGCCGGGCGGAGCGGGTCTCCGCCCACATCCAGCGATCTCGCTGTATTGGGGCAGGCTCTCCTTCCAGCCTCGCTCATGGACGAATTTGCTCCCGATACCTTTTTGCTGTTGTCGCCCCATCGGGAACTTCATGCTATCCCTTGGGCAGCTCTGCAAACCGGCATTTCCTCGGAGCCGTTGGTAAATTCATGTGTGCCGGTGGTCATCCCCTCGTTGCTAAACCTGATGGTCATTTGGCAGAGGCGCACCGAAAGGACATCGTCTCAGCGCGAGGCGGGGTTGGCGGTGGGGTTGTCCATGTTCGATGGCAGGAACCAGGACCTTCCGCAAGTGCGAAACGAGATCGCCTTCCTGCGATCCAAACTGGGACCCGAAGGAGTGTGCCTTGCGGAGAAAGATGCGACATGGGGGAACATCCTGCAGCTCACTCAAGGATCGGCAGAAGGATTATCCCGATTCTCGTGGCTGCATGTTGCCAGCCATTTCTTTTCACATCCCCAAACGGGCAGACTCAGCGGGCTCACCCTGCACGACGGAGATGTATGGCTGGATGCCCTGCGCGATCTCGCGCCTCTGCCAAAGCTCGTCACCATCTCGGCGTGTAACAGCATGTCCAGTTTTATTTATGAAGGCGATGAACACGTGGATTTGCCGTCTGTATGTCTGGCGGCGGGCGCGGACAGCGTGGTCGGCAGTCTGTGGGGTGTCCTTGATCGGGCGGCGGCTGGGTTCAGCACCGGATTCTATTCCCATTATCTGAACGCTCTTGGTCCTGCAAAAGCAGTGACGCAGACCCAGCGCGAACTGATCGAGCGGGGAGAACATGCCAGCCAATGGGCGGGTTTTATTTGCATCGGCGCGCCGTGAATCAAACGTTGATTTATAAATACGTGTTGAGGAGTAAAAGGCGCCGTTTATTTTTCAGGGCGGTCCATCTCCCGCACCTTCACACAACATTGCTGCCCAAGGATTTTGTCACCAACCGCGCGAGCTACTACCGCTTCGGCTCCATCCTGCTGCAACCCAACTTCCACATCACCGCGCATATCCAGTAGATCAAGGATGCGCTCGCCGCGGAGGGAAGTAAAAAAAAGTATTACTTACAACTTCATACCCGCCAGCCAGTCGGGTAGTTGATCGAATAAGTTGCGCATGATGTCTTTGGTACGTTCTTCGAATAGTGCCAGGTTATCGTATGCCTCCCCTTCCTGTTCGTTAACCATGTCACTGACGCCGCGCAGGATGAGCAAACGCGTTCCGTTCTTGTTCGCCACCCATGCCAGCGCACCGGATTCCCAATCGCCCGCGATGGCGCCCTGCGCTTTGAGATAGGCGATCTTGTTCGGTGGCAGGTCGCTGTCGGCGGAGGCGATGAGTCCGCGGCGGACGGGGTAAGGCAACGGGTCTGGCAGCCAGTGTAGGTCGAGGGAGGAGGCGTAGTATTCGATGATGTTGAGGTCGCCCATCAGTTCGACAATGTCATAAATAAAGGTCCGCTCAACGAGGACAATATCGCCCTGCTCCACCACGCCTTCAAACCCGCCGCATGTGCCGAGGTTGACCACGAGGTCCGGCTGGTGATGGTCAACAACGTATTGCATCATGCCAGCCGAGGCGATCTTTCCCCAGCCGCTATGATAGAGGATCAAATCCCATCCCTTGAGATTCAGGGCTGCGGATTCGCCATAGGGCGCTTGCACGATCTTAAGTTGGGGGAAGATCTCACGAACTGCTTTCCATTCTGCTATGGCAGAGACAAGTACAACAACTTTCATGGAAGACTCCCTTCGAGGTAATCGAGGATGAGTTGAAAAGCGGCATCGCATGAATATTGCTTGTTCTGTTCGCGATCCCCCTGCCAGACAAAATGGCGCGCCCATTCGCCGTCGGGGGCGGTCAGACCGATCCATGTGGAGCCGACGGGCTTTTCGGGAGTCCCGCCGCCGGGTCCGGCAATGCCGCTGACGCTGACGGCGATATCTACTCCCAGCGCCTGACGCGCACCGCGCGCCATTTCGAGAACGGTTTCCTTTGAAACCGCGCCTTTGGTGTTGAGGGTATCCCACGAGACGTTCAATAGCGCGACCTTCGCTTCGTAGGAATACGCTACGATTCCGCCCGCAAAGTATTCAGACGAGCCGGGAACGTCGGTGATGCGATGGGAGATCAATCCACCGGTGCAGGATTCGGCAGTACCGAGGGTGGCGCGGCGTTGGCGCAAGATATTACCTATGCGCAGTTCTAGTGGAAATTCCAATTAAACCTCCATATGACGGACATAGTAGTGACGACCCGCCCCATTTTACTTCATAACAATTTCATAGCAGAGACATATGCAAGCCGAATTCTCATTAAAATAAGTTTAGCGCCTAACAAATCTGAAAGGAATTCCTTGCACGATTGAAAGGAAATTCAAAAAACAAAATTTTTTTATCTCAATTTAAAAATATATTTTTAAATTTATTTGTAAATATCTTTACAAATAAAACCCAAAGCCGAGGAAGCGGAAACCATGAAAAGCAAAGTTCAGGAAATGGCAGAAAAAATAAACATGTCGGTGGACGAGTTCGTCGGTGAGATGCGCAAGTTAGGGTGCAGTGAACCAACCGCGCTGAAGATCTGGCGTGGTGAATATGAACACTTTGATGATTTTGATGACAATAACATCCAGTTGAGCAATCTACGCAAGACTGCATTTATTTTGAAGGTTGGCATCGGGTTTCTTGTCCCAAATTAGAAATCCCACATTCCATGTCAACCGCCCGAAACATATTCGGATTAGGAGGTCCATTATGTTAAAGATCAATCGTTTTACGCTCGGCACAATTTTTCTAATCTTTACCCTGTGCGTCAATCTGGTGCATACACAACCTGTGTTTGCCGACGACAGCACGCCGCCGGCGGAAACTCCCGTTGTCGTTGATGAAACCCCAACGGAGGAGCCTGTCGTCGAGAGCACCCCGACCGAGGAGCCCGTTATCGAGAACACCCCAACGGAAGAGCCCATCATCGACCAGACAGCAACAGAGACACCCGTCAGTGATGAACCCGAGGCGGTTCCATCCCCTGAAGAAGAGGGACAGCCTGCCGAGACGGAAGTCAACATCCTGCTGGAGGAAATCCCGGAAAATACATCGGTGGTCGTCCTGAAC
>CAYPHR010000062.1:0-1405 GCA_964410375.1 uncultured Anaerolinea sp.
GAGACGAGCATCGTGATCGGCAGGTCGCGCAACAGGTTGATCAACGTCCGCCGCGCGCGGGGGTCGAGTCCCGCCGACGGTTCGTCCAATACCAATAAACTCGGCTGCATCGAAAGCACGGTCGCGATGGCGATGCGTTTCTTCTCGCCCACGCTCAAGTGATGCGACAGGCGCTCCCGATAGCCCGACATCCGCACGGCTTCGAGCGCGGCATCCACCCGCGCGCGGACATCGTCCTCGGGCAAGCCCATGTGCAGCGGACCGAAAACCACGTCCTCGAACACCGTCGGCGAGAAGAGTTGGTCGTCCGGGTTCTGGAACACGAGTCCCACCATGGCGCGGATGGCAGGCAGGTTGTCACGCGTGAGGCGCATGCCCGCGATCTCCACGTCACCGCGCCCGTGCAAAATCCCGTTCAGGTGCAGCATCAGCGTGGACTTCCCCGCACCGTTCGGTCCCACCAGCGCCACCTTGTCGCCGCCGCACAACTTCAAAGAAACGCCATGCAGGGCGGCGTGTCCATCAGGATAGGCGAAATGCAGATCGTTCACCGACAAAACATCGCCGTCACATTCAGGCGGCGCAAACTGACTCTTGATATGCGTAACGGGCATCAGAACCTTCCAACCACTTGCAGGATAAAAATAACGGCAATCGCGAACGCCGTCGCGTAATAATCGGACGACTTCATTTCGTGCGGATTCAACGTATACAGATGACCCGCATACCCGCGCGCGACCATCGCATTGTAGATGCGGTCACTGCGCTCGTAACTTCGCAGGAACAATTGACCCGCCATATTCCCCGCGACCTTCGCGCGCCAGATCACGCCTCCCCCCGACCTCGAACCTGGGGCGGCTCCCGAACGGCTTTCCCTCGCCCGAAGCAGACGCAAGACCTCGTCCGTCAACACGAAAAGATAACGATAGAGGAAAGCGATGATCGTGGTCAGGATGGCTGGTACGCGCAAATGCTCCAACGCATGGACGAGATCGGGGAAGCGCGTCACCGCCACGAGCAGGATCGCCATCTGCACCGAAAGCCACGAACGGATGAGAATGCTCACGAAACGCAGAAGTCCGTTATCCGTGATGGTCAAGTCCCAAAATAGAAAGTGAAACGTGGTGAGCGGCTCACCGGGGATGGAAAACAAAACCGTGATCGCGATCAACGCGAACGGCAGGGCGATGATGGAACGCTTGAGGGTGTAACCAAGTCCCAGTTTCGAGATGATGTTGCACGCCAGCAGGAACATCCATGCAGAGACGAACGCAAGCCACGCCCCGTCTGGCAATAGCGCATTGGAAACGATAAAGATGACCGTCACCAAGACCTTCACGCGCGGGTCAAGGCGGTGGAGAAAACTTTGGGTTTCGTGGTAACGGTCGAATGCGTCGAAGTGCAT
>CAYPHR010000062.1:1505-12245 GCA_964410375.1 uncultured Anaerolinea sp.
TTACGATTTCGCCTTCATCCCGCGCCCGATGAGGATCATAATGACCGCCACCACAATGATCCCCACCACACCGGCAAGGATGGTCGAGAGAGCGGTCTCGCCGAGGAAGGGGATGGTGTAATCCGGAATGATGGAATAGGGCGCGTCGAGACCGGTTCCAATGAAGCCCAAATCTTCAGCAACACGTTCCAAGCCGTCGGGGTCGCCAGAGGCGAAGGGCGAGATCAAAACGACCAGCAGGGCAACAATCCCGCCAACCCAGACCCAGTTGCGGCTGCCCTTCGCGGATTCGGAACCTTCGCCGAGCAGGTCGGGGCGAGTCTGCAAAATGAACGCCAGCGCGAAGACCGTGATCAACGCTTCACCGATGCCGATCAAGGCGTGAACGCCCATCATGGCGGGGATGACGATCTGCAATTGCGACGTGCCGCTCAGCCAGAGCTGTAACGCGGTCAGAAGCGCACCTGCCATCACCGAAAGCCACGCGGCGAAGGCAACCACGCTGAGTTTCACGGTTTTGGATCGCCCCATGACCGAACGATACAATCCATAACCGATGGCGGCGGTGATAAGTCCCATGTTGAAGATATTCGCGCCCATCACAAGCAGACCGCCGTCCTGGAAGAGCAACGCCGGCACGGCGATGACGGCGGTCATCACAAGCATTCCTGCCCACGGACCGAGCACGATGGCGGCAAGCGCGCCGCCCAACAGGTGACCGGAGGTGCCGCCCGCCACCGGAAAGTTGATCATCTGCGCGGCGAAGATGAATGCCGCCATGATGCCCATCAGCGGGATTTGTTTTTCACCGAGCGATTTGTTCGTTTTGGAAATGGCGAATCCAAGTGTGACAATGGTGGCGATCCAGAAAATCACAGAAACTACGACATTCAGAAACCCATCCGGGATGTGAAGCGGGGCTGGTGCATATAACATTTCTATTCTCCTCTTTGGCAATTTGGACAAAGACCGAAAAATGTAATGTGGCTGTCCGTCAGGCGGTAGCCGGTTTCAAATTCAAGCTGACGATAAAGTTTTTCCAAAAGGGCGTGTTCCACCTCCATCTCGTTTCCGCAGTTTCGGCATTTCAGGTGATGATGCTCATGCCGTGCAATCTCGTAGACGAGATGCCCGCTGCCCATGTGGGCGGGGCGCGCCAATCCGTTCGACGCAAGGAATTCCAGCGTGCGGTACACGGTGGTCTCGGTGAGGCTCGGCAGTTCCATGCGCGCACGTTCGTACACTTCCGTCGGGGAGAGATGCTCCCCGGAGTGATGGAGCACATGCAAAATGGCGAGACGCTGGGGCGTCATGCGGTATCCGCGCGCGCGGAGTTGAGGAGCGTAAGAAACAGCACAGGACATGAAATATCCTTATTGCAACTTTTTGCAATAATATCTTTTATAGAATATCACAGGGGGAGATTTCTTACATTAACGGACGGATGTAGGTCGCGCTTGAAGCGCGACCTATATTTACGGTTCCCACACAAAGGGAGAGAGCGCAGTGATATAAAGCGCGCCATCTACAGGCGACATACCCACCGCCCAAGTCTGCCAGTCCATGCCATCGTATTGTGAAGTTCCGGGGAAATGAATGGAGTAAAAGTCCATGTCGGGATACTGCCACTCGGGAATGTACGTCGCGCCGCCGGTCTTCAATTCGTTGCAAATGATCTCAGTCTCCACGGAAAATATCTGCTGTAACGAAGGGAGAATGATCTCTTGAAAGGAGCCGATGGTCGGTTCGCCGCTGGCAAAATGTAAACCCCAGTCCGCTTGGAAGGTGGTCTCAAAGACGAACGGAGCATGCTCCACATCGTAGTTGACGACGTTGCCGTCGCGGAAGATGCGCACATCCATGCCTTCGGTTGGGGAGATGAGCGATGCCAACAGTTTGCCATCCTTGGTCTGGATGGCGGTGCGCAGGGAGTTGATCAACTCACGTCCGCGCGGGTCGGCGCAAAACCCGGGGACGGGCGTTGGAGAGGCGACGATGACCGAGGTGGAGGTCACAGCCGGTGGAGGCGTAGCAGATGGCAGGGCGGTGGGAGGCGGGGGCGCATCCACTGGGATAGAGCAGGCGGCAAGCGTGAATGCGGTCAGGATCAAAAATAGCAGTTTCATTTTCATCCTTTCAATAAAAAACTGGCGTTTCCGCCAGTTCATTGTACTACTTTGGGGCGACTCATTCGCCCGCTTCCTCCGCCATCTTTTTGGAGATGCGTTTGATGACCTCCGCCACACCGCCGACGGGATTCTTCAGCGTCTCGAAAGCGACCTCTACGATCTCGGGAGCCATGCGTTTGATGTTGCGGAAGCGGCGCGCGATGAAGGTTTCATCAGGCTGAGATTCTTCCAGTGCAGTTTGGATCTCCTGCAATTCGGCTTTGACATCTTCCTTTTCGGCAGGCGCAAGTTCCTGCTGTTTCTCAACGACTTTATAAATCGTTTCAAACAGCGGGGCAAGGTGAATGCTCTGATTGGAAACAACATTATTATCTCCAACCACAATATTGCTCCGCTCCACATTGCCGCCAATGACCACACTGCCATTGCCTGCGTTCAAACCATCCTTTTTCGATTTTCCAGCCATGCTTCCTCCTATGTATCCTTCGGGGCGATCACCACACGAAAACCAAGGTCGTCATTGAACATCAACGGGATCGACCAGTTACAGAACGACGAACGCGCAAACCATTGATAGCCGATCCACGAACCGCCGCGCACAATGCGGTATTTCTTTTCGTCATCATACCACGAGCCTGTCCATTCCCAGGCATTGCCGCTCATATCCCACGCGTCGGTGGGGCTGACACCCTGCGGGAAGGTGCAAACCGCCGTCGTGCCGCCCAACCCGCTGCCGGATGATTCGCTGTCCCATGTGTTGGCGGCGGTCTTGTCAAAACCTTCGCCCCACGGATACTCGCGTCCGTCGGTGCCGCGCGAGGCGCGTTCCCATTCATCGTCACGCGGCAAACGGATGGTATATCCCTCCGGCACTGCCACGATCTTCTTTGCCAGCCAGTTGCAATAGGCTTCCGCTTCGAACCAGCTTACGCCAACCACCGGCACGATCGGGTTGCTCAACTCGATGCTGTGCCAGTAATACGGCACGTTCCGTTTTGCGGGCGGACGATGCTCCAGCCATTCGGTTTCCACATCCTGAAGCGTGCGCAGGTCCAGTTTGCCGGTGCGCCATTCCCAGCCGACCTCGCTCCAATACTCGCGCATCTGATACCCGTTCTCTTTGACAAAGCGCGCATACTGGATGTTCGTGACCGGATATTTGGCGAAGAAATACATGTACGGGATCTCCCCCGCCTCTTTCTTAACTCCAGCCTGATACTCACCAGCCGGAACTTCCACAAACCGGTCCAGATCCCCCGGTCGCCAGCCAAGACGTCCCAGCAGCAACCCAGCGTGGCGCCGCAATTCCGGACGGACTGCGCCATCCTGCATGGTATGCACCAGTGATTGAATCACCCGATCCCTGCTTTGAACGGAGACGCCGCCGGGCCAGGTATCCAGCACGGCATCGCCTGCCAGCACAACCGCTTCGCCGGGCGGACCCGGCTGCTGCTCCACCAAGGCTTCCACCACCTCGCCCGCGATCTTCGGCAGCTGCTGACGGATGCCAAGGTAACCAATGGTCAGCAACGTCACTTCGCGCCAGGCTTGTTCCCCCACATGGCGGGACAAGGTCTCGATAATGGGTTTGGAATCGCCCTGCCCCAATAGGGCAAGCGCCACCGCCGCAAGGTATTCCTCGAACGTCAAGTGGATGAAGCCATATTCACCGGGACCCCGCTCGAGCAGGAGCGCGGCGTGCTCACGTACATCCAGTAAAAACTGGCGGGCGGCTTGGTGCGGGGATGCATCTCCGCGCTCAGTGAACAATTCCTCCAGTTTGCGGCGCATTTCCTCGCGCCCGACCAGCCCGACACCCGGGCTGACCTCGTGCATCCACAAGGCGAGCGGCGCAAGGATGCGGACAGTTTGAATCTCGTCAATGTCGCGGCCGGGGGCGCGTCCGCTCAGGGAACGGGCGCGGTTCCAAGTGGAAAGCAGGGTGTTGACATACTGGTCATACAACTGCACGCGGCGTTCGGGGAGCGAAACGCCCTGCCGCTTCATCAACGCCAGAATGGTCAACAACAGCGGCGTTGACGCGAGTTGCCGGACACCGGGGTTGTGATTGATGGCATCCAACAGTTCGCGGCGGTCGGTGTCGGCGTCGGTCTGGGCAACGGCTGTGTTGCCCTGTACTTGTTTCTCGATGGCGGTCGTCCAATGAGAGACGAATTCCTCGATCTCGCTTTCTTCAAAATCAACGATGGTACATTCCGCCAATCCCTCCGCCGATGGGCGGACGGCGCGATATCCAACCACGCGGCTGGTCAGCACGAATTTATTCCCAGCGCGGCGGTGGAAGGCGAAAAAGTCCAGTACCCGCTCCACAACAGTATTGCGCATATTGATGTCACGGACTTCATCCAGCCCATCCAGCAGGATGAGCGCACGCCCGGCTTTGAGCGCCTCGCTCAACATGGGGCTGATGGGCAGGTCCAAGCCAATACCGGTGAAGTACTCGGCGATGAAATCATCCAATCCAATGTCGTGGTGTTGGAGAGCATTGGCAAACGCGGCAAGCGGCAGAAGGATGGGCAGATAATCGTCCATCCCGATCTTTTTCCCTTCGCCGCGCGCGAGGCGAAGCGCCAGATATTTAACAAAGGTGGTCTTGCCTGCGCCGGGGTCGCCCAGCACGATCACCCCCGAGTTCTTTTTTAGTACATTCAAAAGCGGAACAGGCTCCCCAAAATGCAGGATTTCCTGTTCGTGGTCGGTGATCTCCCGCCCGGCTAGGCTGATGTCGCGGTTCCAGGTATCGCCCTCGGGCAGTTCCATGCGCGCCTTGAGCGGGATGTACAGGTCAAGCAGTTTCAGTTTGAGCGGAACCCTGTCCGAGACGCCCATACCTTTCAGGCTGAGGTAATAGTGGCGGTCGGTCAGGTAGGCGAGATAGGCTGCAGTCGCCTCTCGGATCGTCTCGGCAGGCAGGGCAGGCTTGAGGTCCTGCCAGAAGCGATCTGCCAGAACGATGGTCTGCCCGTGGATGATGGCGCTGTCGGTGACAGCTCCACCCACGGCGACGCTCTGGTCACCTGCCTGGATTTCCTGTAACGTTTTTTTCTGTCTGCTTTTGCTTGGAATGGTCTTTTTCTCGGGCATATCCGACCTCTTTACGTAGAAATCAGTATACAATAATTCGAGAAATCGGGGTTTACCAAATTTGAAAGGTGTTCCCCATAAAAAAAGCCCCGAATTCGGGGCTGGTTGTCTAGTTGTCCTTCGATTCGCCAAAAACGATGACGACCATGTGCTGGTTCAGGAATTTCGGTTTGGAATTCTCATCCGAGGTAACCTGACCAAGAGTGTAACCGCCCGCGATGGGAATTTCCCCTAATATATCCCGCAATGCGGCAATTTCGACGCCCGGCTGCGCTTTTAAGAGCATTTGCCAGGCAATATCCACCAAAACGAAGGCAAGCACGGGTTTTGTGTCGCCGAGTTGACGCAGGGCTTGCTGGGCGGCATTTCGGGCGGCTCGCTCGCAGGCGGCGCGGCTGCCCACCAATAGATGAGCATCGATCCCGTCACGGATGGAGGCATTCATGCGAAAACTGCCGTCCGCTTCCACGCGGATCGGGGCGCGGACGGTAAGCCCGTCGCTTTGCTCCACGCCGAGCGGATACAGGCGCGCAAGGTAACTCAGCGGGGGGAATGCCCAATCTCGGGCGGGATAGCCGAACAGACCGGCATAAGTCTCTGAGGCAGGGCGTCCATCCAGCGTGCGGAGCCAAAATCCACGCGAACGGGTGACCCGGAATTGACTGCCGACAGGGTCCCAACCGTGGTCGGTTCCCACCCCCATTTTCAGATTGCCGCGCACGAACGCTGCAACCAAGCTGCCGGAGCCGGTCTGACTCCCTGCCATCTGGTACGTGTTTCCTGTATGCAAATCTCCGCTGGAAAGTCCGCCCGTGACGTTCAATGCAGAAGTGATGCCGCTGCAAAATTGCTCGGCGTCGCCGTTGAAGCCGTCCGCGAAGAAGAGCATGGAATGGAGATCGGAGCGGGCGGAAACATGCTGTTCGATCTTCGCGGCAGTTTCCCGTCCCGACTGGGCGTAACCCGGCAGCCAGAGCGTTTCAGCTTGAAAATTGCCGCTGAGCAGAGCCACCACTACAGAGTGAGGGTGCTGTCCTTCGAGTGTCAGCCCTGCTGGGGAGCTGAATCCGATTATCGGTGAATCGCCCAGAAGGCTGGAAACGCCGTTCAATACTTCGCGCGGCTGGTATTGGTGAGAAGCTACAACGAGGGCAAGGTTCGGGACGTTTGCACCAAGCCGATTTAAAGCCTGATGCGCGGCTTGTAATCCCGCTTCACGCCCGTCAAGTGCCTGCGCAGATCCCACGGCTGCGATCATTGCCATGTTATTCCTCCGCCACCGGAATGGTGAAATGGAAGGTGGTCCCCTGGCGGTATTCGCTTTCGAACCAGATCTTGCCGCCCTGCATTTCCACAAGGCTGCGTGTGATGTTCAAACCCAAGCCTGTGCCGGGTACTTCCCTCGTTTTCGGGTCATCGGAACGGAAGAATTTCTGGAACACTTTCTGCTGGTCTTCGATGGTCATGCCGATGCCATTGTCCCTGACCCATAAATGAATGACGCGCGGTGCCCCGTCAGGATCCCATTGATTAGCGGAATCCTCCACCCCCACCTGCAACACACCGCCTTCAGGGGTGTATTTGTGCGCGTTGCTGATCAGGTTGGTCAGCACCTGTGAAACACGGACGCGGTCCGCCCACATGAGGGGCAGGTTTTCGGGGATCAACATGTCGAGGGTTTGATTCTTCTCTTCCAGTTGACGTGAGAATGTGCGTACCACCTCGTCCACAAGGTCGGCGGGACTGGTGGCTTTATATTCGAGCCGCAGGCGTCCGGCTTCGATCTTGGAATTGTCGTTGAGGTCTGAAACAAGCGTGGACATACGCTCGACATTGGATTTGATGGTCTGGAGGAATTTTGTTTGCATGTCGTTGATCTGCCCGACTGCGCCGCCCGAAATCAGTTCCGTATAACCCTTGATGGATGTCATCGGATTCTTCAGTTCGTGAGCCACGAACGAAACGAAATCGCTCTTGGCAAGGTTGGCACGCTGGACCTCCGCATACAATTGCGCATTCGAGATCGCGATGGCAGCGTGATCCGTCAGACGGTTGAGGAAGTTCATATCCACCTGCGAGTCGTTCATGCTCTCAAGGAAGAGCAAGCCGATGACCGTATTTTCGCGGCGAATGGGGATCACCATTTGGGTGTGGGAGGTGGGAATCAGCCTGTGTCCGGGCGCATCCACCGTGACCTGTTGCGGGGAACCGGTCTCAACCGCTTTTAACATCGACGGGAACTCCATCTCCATCGTCTGGTCGGGCAGGGATTGAAGCTGCTCGTCAAATCCCTGCTGCGCCATGATGCGCAGTTTTTCTTCATTCAAAATGCCGATCAATCCCGCCTCTGCGCCGGATTGCCGTAACGCCCAATCCAATGTAATGCGCATGGCACGATCCACTTCAAGGCTGGCATTCAGTTCCCGGTCAATGCGCTGCATGACCGAGAGTTCCTCCACGCGGTCTGCCAGCGCCTGATCGGTCAGGGTATAGAGACGCGCGTTCTCGATGGCAACCGCGGCTTGACCTGCAAAGGCGGTGAGCAGGGTTTGATCGTCATCCAAAAACGGGAGACCATCACGGCGGTTGATGACTTCGATGACACCGATCACACGATCTTTGACCTGCAAGGGAATCGCCATCAGCGAACGGCTGACGAAGCCTGTTTGCTGGTCGATGCCTTTAAAGCGGTTGACAGAGTTTTGGTCTTCGTTTTCGATGACGGGACCGCGCGTCTCCACGGCACGTCCCACAATGCCCGTGCCGGGCGCAAGTCGCTGACCGATAAGATTCGACGCCACCGGACCGACCGTCACTTTGAAAATGAGTTCATCCGTGTTCTCGTCCATCAGGAACAAACTTCCGGCTTCACAGTTCAAAATGCCGACCGCATTTTCAAGGATGTTCTGCAGCAACGGTTCGAGTTCGAGCGTGGATGTCAATTGGCGCGTGATCTCGTTCAGCGTGGACAGCTGGCGCGCGCGTTGTTCGGTCTCTTCAAGCAGACGCGCCTTGACGATGGCGCCTGCGGTCTGGTCGGCAATGGCTTGCAGAAGCTCCAACTGTCCGCGCGTGTACACGATGGCGCCGTCGCGGCTGCCAATACTGAGCGCGCCAATCGTTTCGGCTCCGGCATTGAGCGGTACGCCCATCCATGCAAAGGCGTTGTCGAGCGCGGGCGTGTGGCTGCGCGCCTGACATTCGCGGATGTAATCCTGCGTGATGATGGAACGGCTTTTTCGGATCACTTCGGGAGTCAGCCCCATATTCAACGAGAAGGGTTGATTCTCGCGGTCGATGATACGCTCATTATTCTCCAGGCAAAATGCATAATAGAAATAATCACTGATCTTGTCATAGAGAGTAATGTGAAAGTGAGAAGTGGGGATGATCTGGGCAGTCTGGGCATAGATAAGTTCCAGCACATCGTCCAGCGTCAATGTGACGTTGACACCCTGCGAAACGCGCGTCAACGCATTCATTTCCTGAATGCGTCGCTCCAGGTGGGCAACTGTCTGCACGCGCTCGATGGCAACGGAAGCCAAGTCGCAGATGTTTTCGAGGAAGCGCAGGTCACGCGGCGTATATGCCTGACCAGTCAGACGCGGACCCAGCGCCAGCCAGCCGTTCGGGCGTTCCTTGCCCGGCAGGACGATGAACAAACGCGCGCCTAACAGCGTCAGGCGAGAATGTTCGGATTTCAATACATCCGGCAGGATGGAGGTGTTATCCAAATATAGAGGGAGGCGTTCCTTTTCGAAATATTTCACCAGCGGACTTGACGAGGTGAAACGAATGTCACTGGTGGGACGGCGGTCATCGCCGGGGAGGGCAGAGAAAAAGTCATTCAGAGAATCATACGTATAGATGTGAATCTGGCTCGGGGTTAAGGTCGAGGCGATCTGGTCACGCAGTGTCGTTCCAATGGTGTTGAGGTCGAGGGCGGTGGTCAGCTTGTGTGAGAATCCCTCCAACTGTTCGGCAAAGGCGCGCGCGCCGCGGAAGAAGAGCACATCCACAAGGTTTTGCAAACGGGTGCGGACCGGTTCAAGCACAACTGCGAGCAGGAAGATGATGCCGCCGACCAGATAGGGATTATTTGCCGGAACCGCAAAAAGAAATCCCGCGCCTGTAACGATCAAAGCGTATCCAAGCGTGACAAAAACGGCGAGGACAACGTACATGAAGCCGCGGCGGACGATATCGTCGGTGCGCAGGAAGCGGAATCGCAAAATGGTGTAGCCAATCACAATTGGGAAGAGAGCCAGCGGCAGGAAAAGATAAGGTGAGAAATTAGTAGGATTAATGAAACTGAATACGAGCCACACTCCAACCGGCACAAAAGCAAGCAGCGTGCCAAGAAGAATAGTGCGCGACTGGGTCTTAACCACCGGAGACGGGTCGGTCAGTGCATGGTACAAGTTCATGAAAATATAGAAGAGAATCCCCAACGCCACAAAGCCATAAATGACCTGCCAGTTGCGAATGTACTCCGCTGGCCGGCTGAAATTGAATAAGTTGGGCAGGGAAAATACGTAAAGAAAGAGACCAAAAACGATCCCAACCCAGCGCAGGTAGGGGCGCCTCATGATAACGCGCGGCTCCACAGGGAAGACCAATGCCAGGTTGATCAATGCCCCTCCTGCAAGCGCGCACGCCAGCACCCACATGAATGTGAACTCATGTGTGGTGATCAGGTTGAAATATGTGCCGGTAACAATGGCAAGCGATGATGTAAAAAGAGAGAAAGCGCGCCCCGCCGGTTCCGTGCGACGGAAGCCAAAGATCCACAAACTGACGGCAAGAAAAACAGCGCTTAACAGGGATGGAACAAAAAAGTAAACCGTGCGGCTGGATTCGGGGAAGGCATACAGGACAATGTCGATTTTTCGGGTCGTCCCATGCTCTGAAAGGACTGTAACCGCCGCAGTCTCCCCCGGGAATCGATTCTGCAAAATGTCCCGCACATCCCCGGAACTTCGAACAGGCATATCGTCAATCGCGATCAGTTGGTCACCGACCTGCACCTGCGGGAACAATGACCATGCAGGTTCAGGCTGGGCCGGTCCCGTACCATTGAAAACCATCGTATGCTCATAAAATGTCCCCAAAAACGGCTGCTGGAACCAACGATTCGCAAGGAACAGCGACACAAGGAACAGGAGGATCGCTACCGCCTGATAAGCAAATACGATCCACTGCAGTATTCGATCGACCAGAATACCGTACCGTTGAAAACCGACCTCCGCGTTACGCGGCAAACTTCGCGCCGTCATGATCAGGAATTTTACTCTACAACCCCGCCCATAGAGTATGCTACTTTCATGACAAAGACGAAGGGCAAGATCAGCAAAAAACAGAAAAAAACTGTCCCGAAGGAAGTTTCGGGACAGTTTTTGGATCACCGGCATCAACAACTATGGCTGTTCGTAGTAGGGGGTGGAGGAACATGCACAATGTGGATATCCATAGTAAAAAGGCGCATTGGCATCACAGTCCGCCGGGG
>CAYPHR010000063.1:0-11039 GCA_964410375.1 uncultured Anaerolinea sp.
TGACCAGAAATCCACGTCGCATAACCCCCGTTCGACGGTTGGTACGGTGACCGAGATCTACGACTACATGCGTCTGCTGTTCGCGCGGGCGGGCATCCCCCACTGTCCCGAGTGCGGACGCGAAGTGGTCAAGCAGTCGGCGCAGGAGATCGTGGATCACATCGAGAAACTGCCCGACGGCACGCGCATCCTGATCCTTTCGCCGCTGGTGCGCGGACGCAAAGGCACGTATCAAGCCGTGTTCGAGGAGATCCGCAAGGCTGGCTTCACCCGCGCCCGCGTGGATGGGACGGTCCATTCGCTGGACGATGAGATCGAACTCGACCGCTACAAACAGCACACCATCGAAGCCATCGTCGACCGCCTTGTCATCCAGCGTCACGACGATAAAGAAGAAAAGAAAGCCGCGCGTACGCGTCTGACCGACTCGGTGGAAACGGCGTTGAAATTTGGCGAGGGCTATCTTGCCATCAATATCCCCCCCACCCAAACCTCCCCCAAATTGGGGGAGGGCAAGGAAGGGGGCGAAGACCTGCACTTCTCCGAGCATCTCGCCTGCCCCGAACACGGCTCGACCGTCCCTGAAGTGGAGCCGCGCACGTTCTCGTTCAACACGCCGCAGGGAGCCTGCCCCGACTGCCAGGGGCTTGGCTCAAAACTGGAGATCGACCCCGAGCGCATCATCCCCGACGACAGCATATCACTGAACGACGGCGCCATTGTCAGCATGGAGTGGGGTCCGCGCGAAGAAGGCGGCTACTACTGGCAGAGTCTGGTCAACGCGGCGAAGGTGTACAAGATCGATCTGAATGCGCCCGTCAGTGAGTTGACAAAAGAGCAATTGAAGATCGTTCTATACGGAACGGGCGGCAAACAAATCCCGATGACCTATCAAGGCTCGAACGGAAACGAGTTCAAATTCACGCGCGCGTTCGAAGGCGTGATCACCAATCTCGAACGCCGCTACCGCGAGACCAACTCGGAATATATCCGCGAGAAGATCTCCGAATACATGTCCGACCGTCCGTGCCCGAGCTGCAAGGGCAAGCGTCTCAATCCCGCCGCGCTGGCGGTCACCGTGGATGACGTGAACATCGTCGACGCCAACTCGTGGCACGTGCTGAAAACGCTCGAATGGGTGAAGAAACTTTCGAGCAAGAATTCACCGCTCACATCGAAGCAAAAAACGATCGCCGAGCGCGTGTTGAAGGAGATCCACGAGCGGTTGAATTTTCTCGTCAATGTGGGATTGGATTACCTGACTTTGAACCGTCCCGCCGTGACGTTATCCGGCGGCGAAGCACAGCGCATCCGACTCGCGACGCAAGTTGGTTCCCGTCTCGTGGGCGTGCTCTACGTTTTGGATGAGCCATCCATTGGCTTGCATCCACGCGACAACGCACGCCTGCTGAATACGCTCAAAGGATTGCGCGATCTCGGCAACACGGTGCTGGTCGTCGAACACGATGATGAAACGATTCGCGATGCGGACTGGGTGATCGATCTCGGTCCTGCCGCGGGCGAACACGGCGGTCAGGTCATTGCAGAGGGGACTCCGAAGCAGATCCTGGCGCACCCAAAGTCACTGACAGGACTCTATCTCTCGGGGCGCAGGCAGGTTCCAGTTCCGAAAAAGAGGCGCGAAGGGAACGGGAAGAGTCTCAGAATCGTCGGCGCATCCGCGAATAATCTCAAGAAAATTGACGTAAAGATCCCGCTCGGAAAACTGGTCTGCATCACGGGCGTGAGCGGATCGGGCAAGTCCACGCTGATGAGCGATATCATGTACAACGCACTGGCGGCGAAGTTGATGGGCGCGCGGACGCAGGCGGGCGAACATGAACGCATCGAGGGCATCGAGCATCTTGACAAGATCATCAACATCGACCAGTCGCCGATCGGGCGCACGCCGCGCTCGAATCCGGGCACGTACACCGGGCTGTTCGATGAGATTAGAAAGTTGTATGCGGAGTTGCCCGAAAGCAAGGTGCGCGGATACAAGCCCGGGCGGTTCTCGTTCAACGTGCATGGCGGGCGCTGTGAAGCCTGCCAGGGACAGGGCGAACTGCGCATCGAGATGCAGTTCCTGCCTGATGTGTACGTGCCGTGCGATATTTGTCACGGCAAACGCTTCAACCGCGAAACCTTGCAGGTTTTGTTCCGTGACAAGTATTCGATTGCAGATGTGCTGGATATGACGGTTGACTTCGCGCTGGAGGAATTCAAGAATTACCCGCCGATGCTGAACAAGTTGAAACTGCTTCAGGAGGTCGGGCTGGGGTACATCCGTGTCGGTCAGCCCGCAACGACGCTCTCCGGCGGCGAGGCGCAGCGCGTGAAACTCTCGAAGGAACTATCACGCCGCGCTACGGGGAGGACACTGTACGTATTGGACGAACCAAGTGTCGGGTTGCATGCAGCGGACGTTCACAAACTGATCGAGGTCTTACAGAGATTGGTCGATTCGGGTAACTCGGTCCTGATCATCGAACACAATCTCGACATCATCAAAGTCGCGGATTGGGTCGTCGATCTCGGTCCTGAAGGCGGTGACCGCGGCGGCGAGTTGATCGCTGAAGGCACGCCGGAACAGGTGATGAAGGTCAAGGGTTCGTACACAGGAAAGTATTTGAAAGACCATATGAAGTAGCTGGAAAGTCTCCGCATCGGCTTTAAAACACGGGTACAATTCTCCGACTCTTGTTCCTTGGAAACCAACGATGCGGAGAACAAACATCATAAACAAAATCGACCTGCGCGAAAAAGCCCCCATCATTCTTGTCTCGGTCCTGTTCTTTCTATCCGGCGCGGCAGGATTGATGTACCAGACGGTCTGGGTGCGCCTGCTGGAATTGTACTTCGGCGTCACACTGACCGCCATCACGCTGATCGTCTCCGCCTACATGGCGGGGCTCGGCTTGGGCTCCATGATCGGCGGGAGAATCGCTGGAAAAAGCCGCAATCCGATTCTGCTTTATGGAATCATCGAAGTCGCCATCGGTGTTTTTGGAATACTCAGCCCGACCCTGATCAATTGGCTTGGACAAAATACAGCGGGGAGTCCATATGCATTGGTCTTCTTTTTAAGTTTCGCATTGCTGTTAATACCAACCTTGCTGATGGGCATGACCCTGCCCCTGCTTACGCAGGCATTCGTCAAGCGCATGGAAAACTCCGGGCAGGTGATCGGGCTTCTATATGGGATCAACACGCTCGGGGCGGCGATCGGCGCGCTGGCATCGGGCTACATTCTGATCGGCTGGTTCGGGTTTGGCGGCACATTACTGATCGCAGCGGTCATCAATTTCATCGTCGGGGCTGGGGCTGTCCCGTTGAAACCCGGCATGGAGGTCAACGCCGAACAGCCGTCCCATAGAGATGATGCGGCGAATCCGTCAACTTCACAACCATTGAGTTTTCAAGCCGTTCTGGGGTTCGCATTCCTTGTGGGGTTCATCGGGATGAGTTTCGAGATGGTATGGTTTCGCATACTCGGCATCTTCACAAAGGGCACTGCTTTTAGTTTTCCGAGCATCCTGTTCGTTTTTCTGACCGCACTGGCGCTGGGCGGCTGGTTTTGGGGTAAAAAAGCGGACCAAAGCAAGGACCCTTCGCAGTTGTTTTGGAAACTGCAACTTTCGATCGGCATCGTCACTTCACTCTCTTTGTTCGTCTTTTGGTTCGTGATCAACACCCCGCAGCTTCAACCCCAACTTCAAGACATGTTCTATGAAGTCCGTCAACCAACCCCGCCAACATTTCACATCGGCGGCGAACTCGTCTTTTCCCGGTCGGCACTGCTAACCGGCTTGCTGCAATATTTCCTGCCGATCTTGATCATCGTGCTCCCCGCCGGATTGTTAATGGGCGGCGGTCTGCCGATATTGGATAAACTCGCCATTGACCAGATCTCCCGTTCAGGACGACGCGTCGGGGACATCCATCTCGCGAACATCACCGGCTCGGTCTTGGGGACACTTGTAACAAGTTTCGTTCTTCTGCCACTCCTCGGCAGTGAAGTGACCTACAAAACCCTGGCGGCACTCACGCTTGTTTATCCTCCCATCGCCTTGCTTTCAACAAAATCCCGTTTTGACAAGTCCATGTGGATGCCCGCACTGGCGTTGATCGTTCTCATCATATTCCTGCCGGGCAAGGGTCAGTTTTATACGAAGCTGTACCAGACCATGACCGGGTTCAAAAGCGTCGCGATCCACGAAGCCGGAGATTCGGTACTTGCCATCACATTCCGCGGCGAGAAGACCGACCCCGCCGAATTATGGATCGGCGGCATCAAAAATAGTTTCTTCCCCTCCACGGGCGGATATGAGCGCTCTGCGCTGACCTGCGCATCTGCCGTGCAACCGAAGCGCATCCTTGTCATCGGGATCGGCGGCGCAAACACCGCCAATTTCCTGGCGTCCCTGCCCGGCGTGGAGGAAGTCTTGGTCGTGGAACTGATCGAGCACCTCGGCACATTCCTAAATGACCATGTCCCTGTGGCGCAATCCATGTTCAGCCAGCCCAATGTCCGCTACATCACCGATGACGGGCGCCGCTACTTATACGCCAATCCGCGCGAAACATACGACTTGATCTTCATCGATCCGCTGTGGAGCTTTACGGCGGGACATAACAACCTGTACTCACTGGAAGCCATGGAGTTATACAAGCAGCACCTGTCAGATGGCGGCGTATTTTGTGCCTGGATCAATGAAGGACATTTGATCCCAAAAACGGCGACAAGCGCGTATCTTCACAGCGATAACTTTGGAGACTATCTGGTCAACAGCGATCAACCGCTGCAGTACGATCTGATGTACATGTCCATAGCCTATACACGCTATCTTGAAGCGGGTTCAGCGTATATTGTCCCATCCGCCTCCGAAACCCTGAACCCGGACGGGATCATGGAGCGCCTAAAAAGCGGACAGAGCGCCACGCTCCAACTCGAAGCGGATACTCCAACCCTGACAGACCTGACCCCGTGGCTTGAATACTATTACTTATGTCCTCCATCGCTCGCAAATCGCCTGTCCATCCGGCAGATGCAATACTGCCATCAAAGTCCGTGACGAAAATATCGTCCAATTCCCGCGCACGCATCGTGTGGTTTTCAGGTAGAATCACAAGATGCTGCGTTTGCCCGAAACGGCACAGAAGGGACGCGGCTCAAAAGGAAAAATAAATGGCTAACAGACCACCTATTTCATCATCATCCCCCAGTTCGATTAGTTCGCTCCGCAAGCGCAAGCGCAACGGTCCCAATCTCGTTGTCATTATTGCAGGCGTACTCGTGCTGGGCGGCATTGGACTGCTGATCTACTGGCTTTCCAGCACCCCGAACAACCCGATCTCGAACCTGTTCGCAACGGAAACCCCCACCCCGACATTGACATTTACTCCCACCAACACGCCTACGGTCACATCCACACCGACAGAAACACCCACGCCAACCATCACTGTCACCCCAACATTTGCATCCCCGTTCACATATACCGTGCAGGATGGCGACTATCTGGCGTTGATCGTGGAGAGATTCGCGCTCGGCGATGACGGCGTTGCCTTGATCCTGCTGCTCAACCCCTATGATGAGGACACCGGGATAGGCATCAACCCGGCAACCCAAGTCATCATCCCCGGGCAGGTCATCCTACTCCCCAACCCGGATATGGAACTTCCCACCGCCACGCCCATTCCGCCGGACCTGCGCCCCGGAACCCTGATTCCCTATACCGTACAGGCTGGCGACTCACTGGCAGCCATCGCCGCCAGGTTTAACAGCACCATTGAGGGGATCATCGCGCAAAACAACATCACAAATCCCAACGCGCTCTTTGTTGGGCAGCAACTCCAGATCCCGGTGAATCTGGTCACACCCACCGCAACCCGTCCGCCGACCAGCACACCCATCACACCAGGACCCGGCACGGTGCTTCCCACCTCCACCTCCACCCCGATCAACTAGATCAAAGACAAAATTCCGCAGGCAGGATTTGCCTGCGGAATTTCTTTTAATTTCACTGGACAAATACACCCCCCTCATGTAAAATACAGCGCTGTCAAAAAGAAAAGAAAGGTAAGTATTTTGGAGGAAGACCTTGGCTAACATTCAGTCTCAAATCAAACGCAATCGTCAGAACGAAAAGCGCCGTCTGCGCAACCGCAATGTCCGCGGTGCCGCCCGCACAGCAGTCAACGTCGCGCGCAAATCCTTTGCAGAAGGCAACCCTGAAACCCGCGAAGCGGTTTTGAAAGCCATCAGCGAACTGGACAAAGCGGCGGAAAAAGGCGTCATTCACAAGAACAACGCCGCGCGCCGCAAAAGCCGTCTGATGAAACAACTTGCGTCCTTCGTCCCCGCCGAAAAGACCGCGGACGACAAAAAAGCTTCAAAGAAATCCCAATAAGTTTTTCCACGAATGAAACAGGCGCGGGAGTCGAAAGACTCCCGTTTTTGTTGCATGTCCACCATCATATTCATCAACGGCACATCCTCATCCGGCAAGACATCCCTGCTCAAAGCCTTGCAGAAAAAACTGCAAGAGCCTTACCTGGACATGGGGATCGACAAATTCATCTGGATGCTCCCCAGCCGATATTTGGACCGCCCGCTCTGGGATGAAGTACTTGGAAAAGCGCTTCATGCCGGACCCGTAGGCTTGAGCCTGTTCTCAGGCATGCACCACGCCATCGCCGCTGCCGCTTCGCGCGGGAATAACGTCATCGCAGACCATGCCCTCGTGGAAAAAGCCTGGGTGGACGAATGCGCCAGCCTGTTCGCAGGGATGAACGCCTATCTCATTGGTTTGTACTGTCCGCTGGAGGTGTTGGAACAGCGTGAAAAGGACAGGAAAGACCGCACGCTCGGGCAAGCAAGGTTGCAATTCGATGTGATCCACAAATACACAAAATACGACCTCGAATTGGACACATCAAAACTGACCACAGAAGAATGTGCCGACAACGTGATCGAACGCTTAAAGACCCCGCCCGCCGCATTCAGGCAAATCCACTGATACATCGTGCCCGACAGGGTATAATCCGACAACCATACACAGGATTGCTTCGCTTATGTTTCAACAAGAACAACAACTCATCGAAGAAAAGATCGCGGAATTCTGCAGGACGAACGATATTGCGCTGGCAGAATTGAAATGGCAAGCCATTCCCTTTGCCGGAGAATGGGGATTCTCCACATCGTTCTTCCAGACCGCCGCCAACGAGGCGAAGCGCGGCAAGGGGAACAAAGCCCCGGTGCCGCAAAAAGCCCAGGAGATCGCCGAGCAGGTCAGGGCGCAGATCGGAAGCGTGGAAGGAATCAGTCACGTTGAGGCTGTGAAGGGCTACATCAATGTCTATTTCAAGACATCCGATTATGCCCGCCGCGTAGTGGATGCGGTGCTCGCTTCAGGTGTTGACTTTGGGCGGGGAACGCCAAAAACCGAGACGGTGATGGTCGAATATGCCCAGCCAAACACCCATCACTCGTTCCATATCGGGCATGCGCGCAATACGATCCTTGGCGAAGTGCTGGCGCGGCTGGTGGAATTCGCAGGCTATAAGACCATCCGCGCTTCATATCCCGGAGACATCGGTCTCGGGGTCATCACGGTGATGTGGGCGTATGACAAATTCTACAAAGGGCAGGAACCCGAAGGCGTTCACGAGCGCGGACAGTGGCTGCTGAAGTTGTATGCCGAAGCGACCGCGCGGCTCGACAAAAAGGAAAACGAGTCTCCCGAAGAAGCGGCGCAGCGCGAGGCATACGAAAGCGAGCGCCGCGAGATGTACCGCAAATGGGATGCGGGAGACCCGTACGTGCGCGAGTTATGGAGCGTCACGCGCGAATGGAGTTTGCAGGAATTGCGCGAAATCCTGCACATGCTCGATGTCAACATCGACGTGTGGTTCCATGAAAGCGAAGTGGATGAGCCGTCCAAAGCCATTGTGGATGAGTTGATCCAGCGCGGGATTGCCGAGGACGAACGCGCGGGCGGCGGTCCGGTGATCGTGAAGATCGATGAAAAACTTGGGTTGACGAAGGACAAATACCGCACAGCGGTCATCTTGCGGAATGACGGGACGTCGTTATACCTGACGAAAGACCTGGCGCTGGCGAAGGTCAAGTTCGAGCAATATCATGTGGACCGATCCATCTATGTGGTGGATTTCCGACAGAGTTTACACTTCCAGCAGGCGTTCAAGATCCTGGAGCTGTGGGGCTTCACGCAGGCAGAGAAATGCCATCACCTGTCCTACGGCTATGTGACCCTGCCCGAGGGCGCAATGTCATCCCGCAAGGGACGGGTGGCATTGTTCAAGGAAGTCTACGACGAAGCTGTCAAGCGCACGCTGGCAGTCGAAGCCGAAAAGAGCGGCGACATCCCTGCCGATGAGCGCGAGAAGATCGCCCAACAGATCGGCTTGGGCGCGTTGGTGTATTCCATGCTCTCGGTTGACAACAACAAGGATATCGTCTTCAACATCGACGAGGCGCTCTCATTCGATGGACGCACGGGTCCATATATTCAAAATGCACATGTGCGTGCGAACTCCATCTTGAAGAAGGCAGGTCAACTTACAGACGCTGCATTCGAATATGAATTAACCAAACATGAGATCGAATTGATCGAACAGATCTCGCGCTTCCCGCAATTGGTGCAGCAGGCGGCGGAGGAATATCGTCCGCTGGTGATGGCAACCTACGCTTATGAACTGGCGAATGCATTCCACTCGTTCTATCATGCCGTACCGGTCTTGCAAACGGACAATGAAAATGTGAAGAATGCCCGTCTGCGGCTGGTGGCGGCGGCGAAACAGGCGATCGCCAACGCGCTCCGCCTGCTCGACATTCAGGCACCCAATGTGATGTAAATAAACAGGTCGCTCGTGGGAGCGACCTGTTTATTTATTACGGCTGCCAGATCACTTGCAAGTCATCTTTCATTGTCACGGACATTTCGCGGATGGTCACGAGCACTTGTCCAGATGGGTATCCGTCTTTGCACAGTTGGGTATAGAGCAGGGGCGAAGGTTCAATCTTTTTTACATCGTACAACCAGCAATTATCTCTCATAATATCCATTTCAATGCTCAAGCCGAACAACGGATCTGATTCCACAACGAACTGATAACCATAGTCATACCCTTGCGACCCGTCAATATAGTTGGGGGTGGCAATATCTGAGAAAGTTACTGCCTGTGCGGAGACGACCTCAAATTCATAGCCAGCGATGGCGAAAGACTTGTTCAGATTCCACGTCTCGCCGTATTGCGGATTCTCACCCACATCGAATGCGAATTGCATGTCTTCCACTTTCGCATGCGGCGGGTCGGTGTAGAGCGGCATATAGTAGGCAATGACTTGATCCACAATGATGGTCAGCGGACCCGCGGCAGGCTTGGACTCGGTCACGAACTCAAAGGCGCCGCCAACAGGATGCTCGAACGGCTGCCAGATGAATCCGCCGCGCAAGGGAATCTGCTGACCCAGCGAATCAATCACATAGGCACTTTGCGGCATGATGGAGATCAACGACGGGTCGGCGTTCTCAGCATTGAAGTGAAGATACAGCACGGTGTTGGCTTCAGTGGGGATGATCCGCTCGAGGGTCATGGTCACTTTGGGAGCAAGAACAACTTCGGCTGAGGGAGATGCGGGCGCTTCTTCTGTTACCACAGGCGGCACGTCAATCACAGGCTCGCCGACGATCGTTCCAGCAGGCACATCCACGAGTTCCAAATAGATCTCCCAATTTTCAGGCGCGGCGCCGAGGCGGGTTTGCGGAATGCATTTGAGCATGAAGAACAGTTCGTTCACATCGGCAGGGACGACGGCTTCATAAATAAGTTGCATCGCAAAAACATCCTGCGGATACTTGCCCGTATAGTCGCGTTCGAGGATTGAGCCATCGGGCAAACGCAGACGCGCATCGCCTTCGGAGTTGTAAGTGCCACCGGGATTCACGCCGCCGCAAAATGCGGTCGGGTTCGTGTTGCGGTCTGCGGCTTGCCAGCCGTCATTTTCGGGCATAATGCCGCTCACTTCATAACTCAATTCGATGCGGTCTTGGTAAACAAAAACATTCGTAACGGTCAGAGTCACGCCATCGCGGGTGGCGACCACGGGCTGCGTCAACATGCGCAAACCGTTGGTAGTTTCCACCAAACCGACTTCAGGCACATAACCAAAAATTCTTCCAAACGCGGCAGCGAGGCGCGGCGCACCAACCGTGAACACAGAAAGCGCCATCAATACCGCCATCACCCACGCGGGTTTAAAGGTAAATCGGGGTTTCATTTTTACTGGTCTCCTCACCAGTTCGTTGCGTAATCGGTTTACAAATTCGGGTTTCGCATTGGGCGTTTGCATCGCCCTGCGCACTTTCTCTTCAAAATCGGGAGAGGGATTCAAATCGCTCATGGTCACTCCATCTGGCTCTTCAAGCGCGCCAGCAATCGGTACATGGTTTTCTTCACGGCGTCTTCGCGTTTGCCAAGCAGGTCTGCGATCTCAACGAAGGTCAAATCTGCCACATAGCGCAAACGGATGAGGTCTTGTTCTTCGGGGTTCAAATTCTTGATGACGGATCGAAGCCTGATCAACTCTTCATCATGGATGAGCGCGCCGAGCGCGTCTTCACCTGCCGCCATTCTCTCCGCCGCTTCCAGCTCGACCTCATACCTGTTCCTGCGGAAGTGGTCATTCATCTTGCTGCGGGCGATTCGAAACAGCCACGCTGTGAATTGACCCTGCTCTCGATACTTGGGCAACGCCTCATACGCGGTGATGAACGTCTGCGAGGTGACATCTTCAGCAGAGTGCGCGTCACCGAGACGGCTGTACAGGTAGCGATAAACAGGTTGCAAATAGCGGTCATACAACCTGCCGAACGCGGCAGGGTCGCTTTTGGCGGCGTTGATCAAGTCCGGTAGTTCGTCGTGACTCATTGGTTTGGTCTTTACTGCGTCATATCCTATCATGCAGTTCCTTTCTCTCGCGAGGGGACAATGTAAATGCATTCAGAGAGATAACG
>CAYPHR010000063.1:11139-12219 GCA_964410375.1 uncultured Anaerolinea sp.
CTGTCATATCAAAATCAGGCAAAACGTTACTTCACTGGCAAACCAATCTCTTTTAGATTAGACTTTAACTATCGTAAATGTCGCCCTGGGTAAAAACGGAAGGCTCAAATCCCATTCGGAGTCCTTCGGACTAAGTCCTCAGGATGACATGCACAGGAGGTTTCCTATGCCGATCAAAACCATCATCATGGGCGCCGCGGGGCGCGATTTTCACAACTTCAACACCTACTATCGCGGAAACAAAGATTATGAAGTTGTGGCGTTCACTGCGACGCAGATTCCAAACATTGAAGGGCGCGTCTATCCCACCGAGTTGGCTGGTGACTTGTACCCGAAGGGCATTCCCATCCACCCCGAAGAGGAGCTGCTCGACCTCATCAAGAAGTACGGCGCGGAGCAGGTGGTCTTCTCGTACAGCGACGTACCGCATGAATACGTGATGCACAAAGCCAGCATGGTCAACGCTGCCGGTGCAGACTTCCGCATTTTGGGTACGAAGCACACACAGATCAAGTCGAACAAGCACGTCGTGTCGATCAGCGCCGTTCGGACGGGATCAGGCAAAAGTCAGACGACGAGGCGCGTGTCTTTGATCCTGCAAGAGATGGGCTACAAGGTCGCGGCGATCCGTCACCCGATGCCGTATGGAAATCTCGTCGCGCAGGAAGTACAGCGCTACGCCGATTATGATGACCTTGATGAATATGAATGCACCATCGAAGAGCGCGAGGAATACGAGCCGCATATTGACAACGGCGTGATCATTTATGCGGGCGTGGATTACGAGAAGATCATCCGCCAAGCCGAAGCCGAAGCGGATATTATTTTGTGGGACGGCGGCAACAACGACTTCCCGTTCTATGTGCCCGATTATCAGATCGTCGTCGCTGACCCGCATCGCACGGGGCATGAATCGACCTATTATCCTGGTGAGACCAACGTGCGCATGGCGGATTGTTTCGTCATCAACAAGGTGGACACGGCAGATGCGGAGAATGTTATCAAACTGCGTGAGAACTTGCGCAAGTTGAATCCGAACGCGGTGCAGATCGAAGGCGCTTCTCCCCTCTTCGTGGATGA
>CAYPHR010000064.1:0-2369 GCA_964410375.1 uncultured Anaerolinea sp.
GATGCCCGTAAAACGGGACCATGCTCAAGGTCAAAGGGACGATGCGCTTCGACAGCCAAACGTTCGCGCAATTCTGCTTCATTCCAACCAGTCGCATCTTCAACATGAAAGAAACCATCCACCGCTTCATGAACGCGTTGGACAGGCTCGCCGTTAATCACATGGAATGTGCTGCGCAATGATTCGTGGCGTTCGACGAGTTGCTCAAACGCGCGTTCGAGCGCAGGGATATTCAGGTCACCGTGAATGCGAATCGCGCCCGCCACATTGAACGAAATTTCATCGGGCAGGAGTTGATGCAGGAACCACAGCGCCTGCTGACCATACGAAAGCGGACTCTCGTTTGAATCATTGTTTGCGATGATGAGCGCGATTTCGTTTGATGGAGAAGGCGCGTCGAGATTTTCAAGCGCTTCGGACACAAGCCGTGAGAGGGTCGGTCCCTGCAAGAGACTCGCCACGGACAGGTTGACTCCCAACTTCGATTCGAGCGAATTCTTGAGTTCCATCGCCATGAGGGAATCCAATCCCATCGTGTCGAGCGGCTGGTCGGGATTTAATTGGGAAGGCTCCATGCCCAGAATGCGGGCAGTTTGTTTTTGGAGAAAATCACTCAGTAATTGTTGCCGCTGGGCGGAGTTGGCGCTCAGCAGTGTCGTTTTGTCGAAATCGCTGGCAGGAATTTGGCTGGTCTTTTGACTTTTGCGATTAACCTTTTGTTCCTGCTGATGTTGTCGCCTTCCGTTTGAACCCGAAGTTAAAGATGGCGTTGGAATGGATATTTTTTCAATAGCGGACTTTTTGTTGGACGCTTCCAGCCAATAACGTTGACGTTGAAAGGGATAGTTGGGCACGGTCACTTTGCGGCGCGCATATCCCGCATCGAAGCCTGCCCAGTTCACGTCCGCGCCGAGGGTGTAAAGTTTTCCGAGGCTGTCCAGAATGACTTGCCAATCATCCTGGCTATGCCGCAGTGACGGCAGCCACGCGGATTTGGAGTCAGGCAGGCAGCGTTTGCCCATGCCCAGCAGAACAGGGCTGGGACCAATCTCGATGAAAGCGTCTATGCCGGAATCGGCGAGAGCCTGCATCCCTGCGGCGAACTGAACTTCCGCGCGGATGTGATCCCGCCAGTAGGATGCATCGGGAGTGGTATCAGGTTCGAGCATACCGCCGAGCAGGTTCGAGCAAAGCGGGATGCGCGGAGCCGAGAAGGCGATTCCACGCGCAAAGGATTCGAATTCATCCAAGATCGAATCCATCAATGGCGAATGAAAGGCGTGGGAAACGGTGAGCGGTGTGGATGAAATTCCAAGTTTCGTCAGTTCATCCAAAATGATTTGCAAGGTGGATGCGTCGCCAGAGATGACCGTATTATCAGGTCCGTTTGTTGCCGCGATGGAAACTTTGTCCAGATGGGGTTGTAAAATGTCTGCGATGCGTGACGCATCGGCAAAGACCGCTGCCATCGTTCCGTTGTGCGGAAGTGCGCCCATCAAGCGTCCGCGTTCGGCGATGAGGCGGAGACCGTCTTCAAGCGGGAACACGTCCGCGATGCACGCCGCGACATATTCACCGACGCTGTGACCGAGAACGGTGTGCGGCTCGATGCCCCACGAACGCCACATTTGCGCGAGTGCATATTCAAAAGCGAAAAGCGCAGGCTGGGTGTATTGGGTTTGATGAATGGCTTGGTCTTTGTCGCTGAAAAGGATTTCGAGCAGGGGGCGATCCAAAATGGAAGCGAGAATTTGTGCGCATTCGTCGAGCGCGGTGCGGAAGACAGGTTGGGTTTCGTAAAGTCGCTTTCCCATACCGTTGTATTGCGAGCCTTGTCCCGTGAATAGAAAGGCGATCTTCGGTTGAATGCCTGATCTTGCCTGACCCGTTGATACGAAAGGCGACTCGGTCTTGTTCAGATACTCATCCAACGCTTTTGTCAGTTCATCGGTCGAAGCGGCATGAACCGCGAGACGATGCTCAAAATGTGAACGTCCTACGTTGGCGGAGAAGCAAACATCTGCGAGAGAGCCCTTGTTGTTCAGGTCGTCGAGTGTGAGTTCGACCAATTCATTCAACGCATGTTCCGTCTTCGCCGATAAAGTCAGTATGTGGCGCGGACGTTCGATCTCCTGATGTTCCGCGATAACCTGCGGCGCATCCGAAAGGATGATGTGCGCATTCGTACCGCCAAAGCCGAACGAACTGACTCCTGCAAAACGCGGCTGGTCACGCCGTTTCCACGGGCGGAGATAGGTCCCGATTTCGAGACGGGAATCTTCCAACGAAAGATGCGGATTGACCGCTTTCAAGTTCAGATGCGGCGGAATGGACTCGTTCTGCAACGCCAGCACCGATTTGATCAGCCC
>CAYPHR010000064.1:2469-11850 GCA_964410375.1 uncultured Anaerolinea sp.
CGCTAAGATATTATCGTCGTCGCGCATCGCATCCGAGAGACGCTTGAGCACCACAACGCCGCACCCTTCACCACGCACATAGCCGTCGGCATTCGCGTCGAAGGTTTTGCAGTGACCGTCGGGAGCGAGCATCCGCGCCTGCGAGAAGGTGATGGTCAACTCTGGCGTAAGGATAAGATTCACGCCTCCCGCCAAGGCGACATCTGATTCGCCGCTTCGGAGACTCTGACACGCGAGATGCACCGCCACCAACGACGACGAGCAAGCCGTATCCACTGCCATACTTGGTCCGCGCAGATCGAGCGCATAGGACAGGCGGTTTGCGGCGATGCTGTGCGCGTTGCCTGTGCCTGCGTAGGCGTCGATCCGTTCGGGATCGTCGAATTGCAGGCGCGAGTAATCGTAACTGCTGATGCCTACGAATACGCCTGTGCGAGTCCCTGCCAAACTGTCGGGCGGGATAAAGGCATTTTCAAGCGCCTCCCAACTCACTTCAAGAAGGAGGCGCTGCTGCGGGTCCATGCGGGCGGCTTCACGCGGAGAGATGCCGAAGAAATTAGGGTCGAACAGATCCACGTCATCGAGAAAGCCGCCGAAGCGGGTGGTGACTTTTCCAGGCGCGGGGTCGTTTGAATGGAAGGCATCCACATCCCAGCGGTCGGATGGGACTTCGCTGATGGCGTCCACGCCATTGCGTAGGAGTTCCCAAAACGCATGCGGATTTGGCGCGTGCGGAAAACGGCAACTCAACCCAACAATGGCAATCGGTTCTTTTGTGAATGTGTTGGATGGCTGGATCGGTGATGGAGTTGCGGCTTTGCCTGGTTGATGTTCATTTGCCAGATAATTCGCCAGAAGTTCAATGGTCGGATAATCCCACGCGAGGGTGGGGGAAAGTTTGCGGTTGAGAAAGATTTCCAGATCGCCCGTCAGGCTGACGGCTTGGACGGAGCCAAGACCGTAGTAGGTGAATGGCTGGCGCGGGTCGATGGAGGCGGGATCGATCTCCAGAATGGAAGCAATGCGGGTGATGAGAAAGGATTGGATCGCTTCTGCTGAAATGAGTTGTTTGGGTTTACTGATCGATGATTCCGATTTGATAAACTCTTGTGTCTTTTCCTGGTGCAATGCCACTGGCTTGGCTCGCCACTCGCCGACAATCTCCAATTCTCCGTTCAGAAATGCGTTCTTTGTGGCGCGCCGTTGGATCTTTCCGCTGGAGGTTTTGGGGATACTCATCGGCTTGACAAGCACAATGGCAAAGACTTGCAAGTCATGTTTTTCTGCCACCGCCTGACGAACGGATGAAGCCACCTCATTTATGTTGGGCTGGCGATGTTGACGTGTTACCTCCTGGACAATAACTAGTTGTTCCTTCCCATTTTCAGTTATCGAGAATGCGGCGCCTGCTCCAGGTTGCAGAGCGGCATGGGACGACTCGACGGTGATCTCAATGTCCTGCGGATAATGATTGCTTCCATGAACAATGATCAGGTCTTTCAAACGACCTGTGACAAAAAGTTCGCCCTCATGCAAAAAGCCAAGATCGCCCGTCCGCAGGAAGGGACCTTCGCCAGTGTCCGCGATACGTGCGCCAAATGCCGCGCGGGTTTCATCTTCCAAGCCCCAATATCCCTTTGCCACGCTGGGTCCCGTAACCCAAATTTCGCCGACTTGATTTGGCTCACATGGTTGCAACGTGGTCGGGTTAACAATGACGATCTTCTGGTCAACGATGGATTTTCCGCAACTGACCATGGACAGTGAATTGTCATCTGCTGGGGAGGCGGGAATTACGAGATCGCGTTCGAGCGATTTACGGTCAATGGTCAATACGCGCGGCTCGGATGGACCGTCCCCGCCGGAGACGATCAGCGTGCTTTCCGCCATCCCAAAACACGGGTAGAAAGAAGTCTTTCGAAAACCGCACCGCTCGAAGGTCCGTGCGAAGCGTTCCAACGTCTCAGGGCGGATGGGTTCGGCTCCGCAAAATGCCAGTTTCCATGAACTCAAGTCCAGCGTATCCATTTGTTCAGGTGTGATCTTGTCCACGCACAGGTCGTAGGCGAAGTTGGGCGCGCCGCTGATCGTCCCTTTGTATTGGCTGATGGCTTCGAGCCAGCGGAACGGGCGTTGCAGGAACGAGACGGGCGACATCAGGGTCGAAGGTCCATTGACGTACATCGGCTCAAGGATGCCGCCGATCAGCCCCATGTCGTGATAACTGGGAAGCCAGAAAACTCCCACCGCGTCTTCACCGATCTGGAATCCGCGGCGGATGGCTTTCAGGTTGTGCATCAGGTTGCCATGTGTCAGCATGACGCCCTTGGGTTTGCTGGTGGAACCGGATGTATATTGAAGGAATGCCAATGTGTCGGGGGAAATATCGGGATGACGCCAATCCGCTTCCAACCCCGCCGGAACCTGTTCGGTGTTCAACCAACTTAACGCCTGCAGATCGGGCGTGTGCTCAAAGCGCTGTTCAAGGTTGTGGAGAATGGTGGAGGTGGTCAGCGCAAACGACGCCTGCGAATCTGCGACAATGGATTGGATGCGCGGTACCGGGCGGTTCAAGCGCGGCGGATACGCAGGGACGGCGGTCACGCCGGCGTACAGACATCCGAAGAATGAAGCGATGTAATCCAAACCAGGCGGATACAGCAGAAGCGCGCGCTCACCGCCTGCGCCGTGTTTCTCCAGCCATGCGCCAATGGCGCGCGCGCGGCGGTCCAATTCCGCGTAGGTGACTGTGACAATATCCGAATCGCCATCCTGAATAAATCTGTATGCCAGATTATCAGGATGGCGATCTGCCTGCGTTCTAAGCAGTTCGAGCAATGTGCTGGACGCTGATCGTGTCCGGTTTGACAATTGCTTCATAATAAATTACACCTGTCTTGTCTGAATTAATATTTCATTTATAACATAAAAGCGATTGTCAAATGCCGCGTTGGGGGTGTGAAATTGGTACTATAGCTGGAATTCATTAATTCCACCCATTACTTTTGGATACCTATCCCATTCTTGACATGAAATCTTGAAAAGGTATAATTCTTCCTATTATCATATTATTCATCCATTTTTATCTGATTTAACGGGGATTTTCTTGAATATAACTTGATTGCCATGTCCGTGTTTGATTTTGAAAATACGGATATGTATTCAGTGAAATGAGGAATAGTCTCGTGAATCCATCAAGCAATTTCAAGTTGGTCCTGATCGATAATCAAAGCAGCGCACCTCCCAAAGAATTCGAACTGATCAAGTCGGAACTTGTAGTTGGTCGCGATGAAAGCGTTGACCTTCCGATCACGTCGCCAGCCATCTCCCGCCGCCATGCGAAATTTACGCGCGAGGGAGATGGTTTTGTTTTGGAGGATCTGGGAAGCAGTAACGGTACGTTCGTCAACGGTCAAAAACTGAGTGGACGTCACATCTTGAAATCGGGAGACGAAATCCGTTTGGGGCGGGCAATTACGCTCAAATATGAAGCGCCGGAAGCGGAAACCTCCGAGCCGGATGCGACCATGATACGGTCAACGCCTGTCGCCGTGCCATCCGGCGTGGCGCAAACGATGATCGGTGAAGACCCGATGATCTCACGGGCAGATGCGGGTCCGTCGCAATTGGTGGTAACCATTGCAGGGGAAAATCCGAGAACGCATACGCTCACGCGTCAGGCTTTCACCATTGGTCGCCTCGATGATAATGACATCGTCATCCCTTCGCAGATCGTCTCGGGAAAACATGCCCGGCTGGAGAAGGAGAACGGCGGCTACAAGTTGACCGTCCTGCCCGAAGCCAGGAATCCCGTTCTTTTCGAGGGACGTCCCATTGAAGGCTCCCGCACGCTTCATCATGGCGACATACTCAGGATCGGCGGCGCTGACCCGGGCATGATGGTCACGATCAACTACAACGCGCCGAGCGAAGCGCCAAAAGAGGTCGAAAGGGATATTGTCTTCGGCGAAAAGACCATCATCCAGATCGGACGCGATTCTGCAAATGACGTTGTGCTTCCATCTCCCAACGTTTCACGCTTCCACGCCCAGGTGGAGCGGGTCGGTCAACGCTACCGCGTGGAGGACCTGCGCAGTTCCAATGGGACGTTCGTCAATGGGCAGCGCATCGAAGGAGCTGTCTGGCTCAAACCGTCCGATACGATTCGGGTGGGGTCGTATCGCTTTGTCATGGGGAAGGATCAGCTTGCCAAATACGATGACAGCAACGGGTTAAGAGTCGATGCGATCAACCTCAACAAGTGGGTGCGCAAAGACCTGAACATCCTGCAAAATATCTCCGTCTCCTTCCAGCCGAGGGAATTCATCGTGGTCGTCGGTCAAAGCGGCGGCGGCAAATCCACGTTTGTGGATGCCGTTGCGGGCTACCGCCCGGCTACTCCTCCTTCACGGGTGCTGGTCAACGATATTGATATTTACAACAATTTTGATGCCATCCGCAACGACATTGGATTTGTCCCGCAAAAGGACATCATCCACATGGAGTTGACCGTTTATCAGGCGTTGGATTATGCCGCTCAATTGCGCATGCCCGGCGACACGACCAAGGAGGAAAGGCATAAGCGTGTCATGGAAGTTCTGGCTGATCTTGATCTCACACACCGCAAGGATGTGCAGATCAGCGGCTTGAGTGGCGGACAGCAGAAACGCGTCTCCATTGGCGTTGAGCTGTTGACCAAACCCGGTCTTTTCTTCCTCGATGAGCCGACCTCCGGTCTTGACCCCGGAACCGAAACCGCTCTCATGCAGTTGATGCGCCGTCTGGCAGATCAGGGACGCACGATCATCCTCATCACCCATGCCACCAAGAACGTCATGCTGGCGGACAAGGTCATCTTCCTTGCCCGCGGCGGATATCTTGCCTGGTTCGGTCCGCCGGATGAAGCGTTGGCGTATTTCGATCAATACCGCTCGGAGCGAGACCGTAGGGCTGGCAAGATCGAATTCGATGAAATCTATGCCATCCTGGATGATCCCGGCAAAGGCAAGGCGGATGAATGGGCAAAACGATACCGCGAGAGCAAGGCGTATCAGGAGTACATTGCACAGCCGCTTAAAGATAAGATGGCGCCTGGAAACGCCGTCACCATACCGGAAGCGGGCAGGACTGCGCTGCCCAAATCGGGTGTCAAGTCCACTGGGAAGGTCTCACAGCTAAAACAATTTTTTATTCTGTCAGCGCGCAATATAAAGATCCTGACCCGCGATAAATTCGCGCTTGGTTTGATGCTGGCGACTGCGCCGCTGGTCAGTTTGTTGGATGTGGTTCTCTCCATTGTCATGGGACGGAATCCGTTCGACTTCTATCTGGGCGACATGGCGCAGGTCATGATCACGCTTTTCCTGCTGACCATTTACGGCGTCATGGTGGGAGGCATCTCGCAAATGCGCGAGATCGTCAAAGAAGCGGAGATCTACAAGCGCGAGAGATTGGTCAACCTAAAGATCCTGCCTTATGTCATGTCCAAGATCTGGGTTGCGGCTTTGCTCGCTTTCTATCAGGCGGCGGCATATACCATTGTGCATTATCTTGCCTTCAATATGCCTGGCGGCACGCTCGAATTCGTGCAGGTGTATATCACGATGACGCTGGCGACTCTGGCAGGCATGATGCTGGGACTCTTCGCCTCCGCCCTCGCCCCGAACGCCAGTTCCGCCCCATTGATGGTCATCATCCTGATGCTTCCGCAGATCGTTCTGGGCGGCGCCCTGATCCCCGTGCCGGGTTTTATCAGCGCACCGACATCAACGCGCTGGGCGTTCGAAGCCTTGATGAGCATCACCGGTCCCGGCTCGGATGTCGCCGCAGATGTCTGCTGGCAGTTGCCGCGCGATGTGCAGGACGCCATGACCTTGGAAGATAAACTCTCCAATGGCTGCATCTGCATGGGCGTGAACATGCTCAAACAGGAATATTGCAACCACCCCGGCTTGGGCAAGTTCTACATCCCATTGGTCGATGAACCCATGCCGGTCGAGCCTGCCCCGCTCCCGCCGGAGCCTGCCCGTCCTATCGAACCTCAAAACCAATCTGATAACGTAGCCATGGCGGAGTTCTTCGCGCAACTCAAGGTGTACGAAGTGGAAGTGGAAAACTATAAGCGTCAGGTTGAACTGTATCAAACCGAGCGGGTTGCCTACGAAACGGCGCGCGCCCAACTGCAGGTTGCGGTCGCTCCAGCCGAAGGTGTTGTGAGAAACTTCTATAACGGCGCAGGGTTCACTTATGTTAATAAGAAGGATCCAGTGGCGTATTTTGGCAAGATCGGTTTTGCCTGGGCGGTGCAGGGCTTCATCATCCTGATCCTGTTCGGCGCCATCTTGTTCCTGCAAAAACGTAAGGATGTGATCTAAATCTCATGCGAAGATATCGCGTTGTATTCATCCTGCTTATATTGCTTCTCTTGTTAAGCGCCTGCGGAATGGGGGGCAATAACGCGGCGACGGAAAGCACGCTGGAAGCGATCAGCAACCAAGTACGGGAGACCGGTACTGCATCTGCGCAACAGGGACAGGATCCGTTCTCTGTGGTCGAAACAGCTCAGGCAGCCGCAACACAGGCGCTGGTCTTGTCCCCCGATTCCATGACCGCCACCGCGCAGGCGTTTGCCCCCATACTGGCTGAACTGCCGAAGTATGGCGTTGACCCGTCGCAGGGAAGGCTGGGGTGGGTTCATCCGCCCGTTTCTTTGGATGCCTCCGGTTTTCGTCAGTTCGAATATATCAATTACTTCCTGGGGACCGTGGCGGCTGATTTTGTGATATCCGCGGACATTACTTGGGATACGGTTGGCAGCACATCAGGCTGCGGGTTCGTCCTGCGGTCGGATGGAAATCAGGCGGCTTTTAATCAATATCTCGCCATTATCACACGCGTCTCCAGCGGGCATTTCCTTTTCGCGACCATGGCGAACGGCGATGTGGTCACCGGGCGGGATATCTACGCCTACAATCGCGATAAGAATTTCAAATGGCAGAACCAGACGACGAACCGCCTGACCGTAGTGGGACGCGGCAACCGTTTCTATATTTACACCAACGACACGTTGATCGGCGAGATCGATCCCAGTGCGCCGTTGCCTGGTTTGGCGTTGCCCCCGGAACCGGAGAGACCCGCCGATCAATCGGATGCCCAGGCAATGGCGGAGTATCAGGCAAGGAAGACAGAGTATGACCTGGTCGTGCAGCAAATGAGGGCGGACTATGCCAGACGGCAAAGGGCGGTCGATTCTGTAAATACGGAATTTGAGCGCGGTTTCATCGCGCTGGTGGCGTTGAGCGAATCGGGCAGACGCACGGTTTGCGAGTTCAATAATGCCTGGTTGTGGTTGATCGAGTAATTGGCAGATCTCATGAAACTGCGCATCCAAAAATTTGTAATTTTGGGAGAAGGAAATGTCCACTAAATGGATCGGTAAGAAACTAAGTAATCGTTACCTCATTGAAGAACTGCTGGGGCAGGGAGGCATGTCGGCGGTCTATAAAGCCTCCGACCCCAATTTGAAGCGGGTTGTTGCGGTCAAGATGATCCACACCCACCTCTCCAGCAACCCGGATTTCGTCACCCGGTTCGAAGAGGAAGCGGCGGCAGTGGCTCAACTCCGCCATCCCGGCATCATTCAGGTATACGACTTCAACCGGGATGACGATGTCTACTATATGATATTGGAGTTCGTGCCGGGAGAAACGATTCAGGCGCATCTGAAACGGCTGAACGATGCGAATCGCCGCCTGTCCCCGAAAAATGCGATGGAATACATGGCAAATGTCTGTGATGCCGTGGACTATGCCCATCAACGCGGAATGATCCACCGCGACATCAAACCCGCCAACCTGATGCTCAACACTATGGGGCAGGTCATCCTGATGGATTTCGGTATCGCCAAGATCGTTGGCAGTCAGCGACACACTGCGACCGGAGCTGTGGTTGGGACAGCCATGTACATGTCGCCGGAGCAGATCAAAGGTGAACAGCCGGACCGCCGCACGGATATTTACTCCCTCGGTGTGACGCTCTTTGAAATGGTCAGCGGGCGCCCGCCTTTCGAAGCGGATTCCGCGATGACCCTGATGATGATGCACATGAATGACCCGGTTCCCAACGCGCGGACACTCAACCCGGAGATCCCTGATGCGCTGGTGGCTGTCATCAACAAGGCGCTTGCCAAGAACCCCGACCAGCGGTATCAGACTGCCGCACAAATGGCAGCCGCACTGCGGAACGCAATGACGCAATTGGATACATCGTCTCCTACGCCAATTGCGACCATGATCGACGAATCACCGCTTACCTCCGCAGGTCCCGGGGCAACCATGGTCGAGGCTCCCGATCACGCCCGGGGCACCATTGTGGAAAGCGGTCCCATGCCCACTCCGCAGGGAACGATCGTTGAAAGTTCGCCCATGTCCCCCGTCTCCTCGCAGGTTTCAGGGACGTCCATTGATGGTTCTGCGGTGAAACCAAAAGCCTCATCCCCAGCCGCGCCGGCTAAAAAAGGTGGGTTGGCTTTGCCGGTCATCATTGGAGGCGTTGTCGTGCTTGCCTGTCTGGTCGTTGGAGGTATTTTCGCTGCCAGCCGCCTTTTCGGTGGAGGCGCAGCCTCCCCGCTTGACGAGCCGACGACAATTGTCCTAAATACGGAAGCACCTACGGACATCCCCGCCGCCGAACAGGCAACCGAAGCGCCGACGGAAGTCCCGACCGAAACCCCGATCCCGCCCACACCGACGCCGACAACCCCGTATGTTGTGATAACCGGTATTCGTGTTGAGAATTCTGTATATATCGTGGATTATGAAGTACATAATTTTGACACACCAGGCTTGCATGTACATATATTCTTCAACAATGTGCCGCCTGAGCAAGCCGGCTCGCCAGGGTCTGGTCCATGGAAGTTAACATGGGGTTCATATGGCGACCCGCCATTCACCCAGTATATCCTGTCGAATCGTCCGGCAAGTGCAACCCAAATGTGCGCGCTCGTCGCCAACCCAAACCATTCCGTTCAGCTTAACAGCGGAAATTGTGTTGACCTGCCGTAAACTTGAATGTACAGATTATGGAAGACCGCCATCCAAATTGGATGGCGGTCTTTTTTTATGGGTGATCCAAATCATTTTCAGGTATGGAGAACTGTTCACCTTGGCGAAGCAGGCTTCGATGGTTGTAGCATAGAAGGAAATTGCTCGAATTTTTATATGGCGTGCTTGATGCCGGTAGGAGTTGAACGCTACGAACAGATTTCTTTTCGCAGTTCCGCCTTTTGAACTTTGCCCATGGCATTGCGCGGCAAATCCGCGCGGAAGACGATGGCTTTGGGACTCTTATACGGGGCGAGTTTTTCGCGGCAAAATCGCATCA
>CAYPHR010000065.1:0-11673 GCA_964410375.1 uncultured Anaerolinea sp.
CGCCGCTGTTCATGAACCATTAAGTTTTTTTCCTTTTTCACGGATCTATACATCAATTATATCCAAGAACAAACCCATCCTGATTAACGGAGAAGGCGTATGAACGCGGCTACAATCCCCGCCATGCGAAAGGGACTTCTACTCTACAACCCGGCGGCGGGGCATCACCCCGTCCGCCGTTTTGCAAGGCGCAAAATCTAATTTGCTACCTATCAAAGTTTAATTTGCTATATAGCAAAATTTCGTTTGCTAGCTATCAAAGTTTAATTTGCTACATAGCAAAATTCTGTTTGCTAGCTATCAAAATCTAATCTGCTATATAGCAAAGTTTCGTTTGCAAGGCGCAAACGCCCCATTCCCGCCCCTCCCCAAGGGAACGCAAGAGCGCGGGTATAATCCCCGCCATGCGAAAGGGACTTCTACTCTATAACCCGGCGGCGGGACGTTACCCCGTCCGCCGTTTTGTGCGCGGGATCATCAAGCCGCTGCACGCCGCAGGCTGGAGCGTGGACATCGCTGAAACCCTCAGCGGCACACACGCCATCCAGACCGCGCATCAAGCCGCGAGCGAGAACTACGACGCGGTCTTCGCCATCGGCGGCGACGGCACAGCCGGGCAGGTCGCCAGCGGATTGGTGGACACTGAAACGGCATTGGCGGTCCTTCCGGCGGGCACGACCAATGTCTGGGCGATCGAACAGGGACAAAAGCCTTTCAGTTGGTGGCAGTGGTGGAATTTGCGCGAGAACGCCCGCCTGCTGGCGAACGTCGAACCGCAATACGTGGATGTGGGCATGTGCAACGACCGTCCGTTCCTGCTGTGGGCGGGCATCGGGCTGGATGCGCAGACCATCCACCGCATCGAGCCGCGTCCGCGTTACTTCAAACACGTCTCCGTGCCGCATTATTTCGCCACCACCGTCATGGAAGCGACCTTCTGGCACGGCATGGACCTGCGCGTGTATGCCGACGACAAACTGGTCGAAGGTCACTACCTCGTAGCGGTCGCGAACAACATCCGCCGTTATGCGGGCGGTCTCTCGGTGCTTTCGCCCGAGGCATTGCTCGACGACGGCGAGATGGACATGTGGCTGCTCAGCGGCGACAGCCTTGCCGATACCTTCCGTCACTTCTTCGAATTGGTTTCCGGGCGGCATCTCAACTCCGAACATGCGCGGCGCATTCCCTTCCGCAATGTGCGGGTCGAGTCCGATGCGAACTTCTCCATTCAAGTGGACGGCGACCCCGTGCTCGGCGGCAAGACGGCGGAGATCAGCGTCCGGCATCGCGCGCTCAAAGTGCTCATGCCTGAAAACGCCTTATACTTGCTTCAAAACCCAAAGAGATGACATGGACTTAAGACCATACTTGAACCGCTTCGTGATCTTCGGCTCGCTCGGCATCGCGGGCATCCTGCTGCTCATCACATTGATCGTCATCGGCTGGACCTCGCCGCGCTTCTCTCCTGAAGTCGGGTTTGCTCCCGCCGACCTGACCATGATCCCTGCCCCGACCCATACCCCTGCCGCGACAGAGATGCCCACATTCGATGCGAACGCCACCCCCGAATTCGACCCCGACACCATCCACATCGACGGCTACGTGCAGATCAGCGGCACCGGCACCGACGGTCTGCGCATCCGCTCGGCGCCCGGCTTGAACAGCAACACCGTCTTCCGCGGCGAAGAATCGGAAGTCTTCCTCGTCAAGGACGGTCCGCAGGACGCGGACGGGTATACTTGGTGGTATCTCGTCGCTTCGTATGACGAAACCCGCGCGGGCTGGGCGGCGGCAAACTTTCTGGCGGTCGTCCCTTCACCGTGACCCCCACCCCTAACTCCCCCCACATGGGGAGGGGAATATAAGGAAATGAAATGTCTGAAAAACCGACCAATGTCACTGCCAACAAGAGTAAACGCGAATTCACCATCACTTGGGACAGCGGACATGTCAGCGTGTATCCGTTCAGCCTGCTGAGGGCGGCATGTCCCTGCGCTTCGTGCCGCGGCGGGCACGAGAACATGAAATCCGAGCCGGATGAGGAAGTGTTCACCCTGCCGATCGTGCAATCCAACGCCACGCAGATCTCCAACATTGTCGCCACCGGCTCCTACGCGCTGACCATCGTCTGGGAGGACGGGCACGATTACGGCATCTACAACTGGCATTACCTGCGGGCGTTATGTCCGTGCGAGGAGTGCCGCAAGAAATAAAACAGGGCGACCGTCTGGTCGCCCTGTTCATTTATGGTGTGGGAGTTCGGGTCGGGGTGCGCGTTGGGGTTGGCGTCGTCCGCGGCGTTTGTGTGGATGTGGGCACGCGCGGCGTGGGTGTCGAGAAACCGAGTTCCTTCAAATGTTCCAGCGCATCCGCCCGCATTTGCGGGGTCATCACATCCTCATCCAATGCGAGCAGGGCATTCCACGTTTGAATGGCATCGCGGATCTCGTTGCGCTGTTCCTGGATCAAGGCACGCCAGTACAGCGTCAGCGCCCTTTCTTCATCCGTCTCTGCAAAGGTACGCATCGCCTCCACCTGCAGGAACGCGCTGCCGAATTTCTCCTGCGCGTAATATCCACGCGTCAAGCCGAAACGCACTGTAAATGAACGGTTATCCTCGCCCAATGCTTCTTCCAAGTCACTGACGGCTTCGTCGGCATTGCCAAGTTCGAGATGGGCAAGCCCGCGATAGAGCAGGAAGCGGCGCAGTCCGGTGCGGTTGAGCGTGGTCGCCCGGTCAATGACGGAGACGGCGGCATCGTAATCCTGCATTTCGTATAACACCTGTCCAAGTTCCGCCAGCGCCAGCGCATCCTCGGTCTCGTAGGTGACGTAGACTTCCAGCGCCTCCAGCGCGCGTTGATATTGTTCGTTTTCCAGATAAAGTTCGCCCATCAATCTATACACAGGCAGATGCGTGATATCCAACGAGTATGCCCGCTCCGCCGCTTCGATCGCGGATTCCAATTCGCCGGTCGCGCGATGGAGGCTGGCATATGCCATGTAGACCTCCGTCGAATTGGGCAGGAGTTCCTCTGCGCGTTCAAGGTCTTCGAGCGCGTCTTCATAATCGCCGCGGGAGATGAAAAAGCGGGCGCGTTCCAGATAGGCTTCGCCATAGTTGGGGTCCAGCCGTATCGCATCATTGAATAAGGCAATGGGATTTGACCGGGGGTTTATCTGCAATTGCGCGCGCGCGCGTCCCAGATATGCCGGCGCAAAGTTCGGGTCGATCCGCAGGGCGTCGTTGTAGGCGCTTTGGGCATTTGAACCCTGACCTTTGAAGCGGTAGGCTTCCCCGATCAGGTAGTGAATATCCGCCGAGTTCGGCTCAAGCGGAAGCAACAGCCGCATGTTGGCAATAAAGGCGTCCCAATCGCCTGCCTCGTACGCCTGCCTTGCGATGCGGTATTGGTCAATCGCTTCGGGCACGCGCGGCGTATTGACATACAGCGGTGTTGGGGTATAGGTGGCGGGGAGAAGCATCCACAACGGCGTGGGACCCGTAATGGCTTGGGTGGGAGGCACGATCTCGCCGATGCGGGTCGGGGTGGTGGTAAAGGTCGGGGAAGGTCCGGGGGTATGGGTTTGCGTGGGGGCGGTACTCGTCTGGCGCGGAAGGATAAATCCGAAGATCACTGCCGAGACCAGCGCCGCGCCGATCACCAAAAGTCCCATCAGCCGCACGGCGGGATTTCGCACAAATGCCCGCATCCCTTTTGGTTTCGGCTGTTCGCTCGCGAGCAGTAACTTCGCCTCCCATGCGCGCGGACGGTTCATCGGGAATGGCTGGATGCTTTCATCGGGAGCCAAAGCTCCGAGCAGGATCAAGCCTCGTTTGGCGGTGGCATTTTCAGGGTCCAGTTTGAGCGCGGTTTCGAGGCAGTAGATGCGTTCCTTGGGAGAATCCACCGCCACGCTGAGCCAGATCCAATACTTTGCGTTGTTCTGATCGGACTTGAGCAGGCGGGTCAGCAGGTCCTTTGCGCGCACTTTGTCGCCGCGGCGCATGGCATCCACTGCATCCTTGAAGATGGTATCGTTCGAATGCTCCCTGAAATCATCAGACATTCCCGTATTCTACCGCTGATTGCATAATTTCATAAGTTCGCCCGCAAATTGTTACGCAGTGCGGTGCTGTTTTCACTCATGAAATTCCTCCACCTGATAGACCAGGACCTGCAATTTTGTGTCGCGCCACAGGCTTGCATGCGCGCCCATTTTGTAACAAAGCTGGTTCAGGAATTCGGCGGGATTGGGAATCTTCTCCCAGACCTGCGGCAGAAACGTGGCGCGGCGGTGACCGTGTTTCAGGATGACCCCATCCACATGCGGATTCAACTTCTTGAGCAGGTCGTCGCTGGAGGCGTATTCCAGTTCACGCGGCGCGGTCAGGCGCGAGACCTCGATGCTGATGCTGTCCAGTTCGCCTTCGCTCACGGGCGGAAAACGCGGATCCTGCAACGCCGCCGCGACAGCATGTTCGCGGACATCCTCCGCCAGCGGCTGATAGGCTTCCAGTGCGCCAATACAGCCGCGCAGGTCGCCGTGAATCGTCAAGGTCACGAACGAGGCGCCGTCTTCCCGCAAGGCAGGTGTCAATGTTGATATATCCAGAGGCGGCAAAGTTTTTCCTGCCACCGCATACTCAATGGATATGCGCGCAAGGCGCAAAAGCGTTTGTTTCTCCCCATCGGTCAATGTTTCGGACATTTTCCCTCCAGTCAAGCCATGCAACGGGGCACGGCTCACTTCAGTTGGGACAACTTCCAATATTCGCGGTTGTGGTAGATCAGCGGCTGCCCTTCGCCCGTCCCGCTTGCCGCGACCACTTCCGCAATGAAAAGGGTGTTCATGCCGGCGTTGAAGGTTTCCACCACGCGGCAATCCAGCCATGCCAGCCCGCCCTTGATCAACGGCGAACCGGTGACCAGCGTTTCAGTCTCCAACCCCGCAAAACGATCATCAACATCCGCGATACGCCCGGCAAAGGTATTCGAGATCTCCATCTGATCCGCGGAAAGGATGGTCAAGCCGAACGCACGCGCTTTTGAGATCAGCTCATTCGTGCGCGAACCGGTCTGCAGGGAAATGGTGATCAGCGCCGGGTCCAGCGAAATGGAGGTGAACGAGTTGACGGTCATGCCGTGGCGCTGACCTTCATGAACAGCGGTCACCACCGTCACACCCGCCGACCAGGCGCGCATGGCGGAGCGCAGGGATTCGGAGCTCAAGGTGGTAATCGGAAATTTTTCCATGGTCACTTTCATCATAATTGCCCGTTTTGGGCGAGTCAAGTCAAAAAAGGTAACTCTTTGATTGAACTGTGGACGGAATCCTTACCTTAAAACCATTTCATTTATGCATGGTACACTCCCGTTCATGTCCGTAAAAGCAAGAAACATCCTCATCGCGCTGGGAGGTCTCCTCCTGCTTGCGGTGCTGATCTATCAAATTCCCGCCGTAAAATCGCGCCTTGCATGGCGCATGGAAGTGTTCCAGATCTACGTCAAGAACATCGTTGACCCTGTCGGTCCCGTCCCGACGGCATTGCCGTTCACGCCTCAACCTTCCACGCCGACGCCTGCTCCCACCAGCACGACAGTTGTCCAACTCCCGCCCACCATCACGCCCACAGCGACCTTCCCGCCGCTCCCGGCACAGGTTCTGATGAACTCGCCCGCCTATGAAAAGCAGACCCCCAATAACTGCGGTCCCGCCACGCTTTCGATGGCGCTCAAAATGTACGGCTGGGAGGGAAGCCAGAGCGACATCTCCGACGTGGTCAAGCCCATCCTGCAAGACCGCAACGTCAACCCGGAGGAACTCCGCTATTACGTCCGCACGCGGGCAGGCTGGCTCAACCTTGAATACCGCGTCGGCGGAACCATTGAAATCCTCAAGCGGCTGTTGGCGGCGAATTACCCTGTCATGGTCGAGAGCGTCACTTCGCTAAACCCTGACGACGCTCTCGGTCCCAACGACGATCTGTGGGCGGCGCACTACCTCCTGCTCACCGGCTACGACGACGCGGCGCAGGAGTTCACCGTGCAGGATTCCTACCGCGGACCCGACCTGACCATCTCCTACGCCCAACTCGAGGAAGAATGGAAACCGTTCAACAACCTGTACATGGTGATGTACTTCACGCAATACGAGGAGGAGATGCAAACCCTGCTCGCCTCCGACTGGGACCCAAACCTGAATCGCGAACAGACACTGGCAGCCACCGAAGCCGCCATCGCCTCCCCCTCCGCCGATGCCTTCGACTGGTTCAACTACGGCAGCAACCTGGCTTACTTCCGCCGCTATGACGAAGCCGCCGTCGCCTACGACAAAGCGCGCGAACTGGGACTGCCCCTGCGCATGTTCCGCTATCAGTTCGGTCCCTTCCTTGCCTACTTCCACTCCGGGCGCAATGACGACCTGCTGGCACTGACCGAGTACGCCGTCCGCATCACGGACATGTCCGAAGAAGCCTGGTTATGGCACGGATACGGTTTGTATCGAAAGGGCGACAACGCCGGAGCGCTTAAAGCCTGGCAAAAAGCGGACAGCATCAACCCAAATTTCTTCGAAGACCAGGCGCGCAACGCGATACAATTGCTCCCATAACCTCCGCCATGAAAAAGATCATCTTCGCCATCCTTGTGTTGCTCATCGCGGCATGTCAACCCGCGCCGACAGCCGCGCCGGAAGTCGTCCCCACCTCCACGCCACGGGTGGAGGCAAGCGTCACACCGCCGCCCACGCAAATACCTGCGACAATCCCTGCCTCCCCCATCGTCGAGCCGACCTCCGCGCCGGAGACGGTAAAGATCTCCCCCAAAGATGGCATGACACAAATATTCATTCCGGAAGGCGTCTTCACCATGGGCGGCATGGACGTGCATCGGAAAGATAACGAACTTCCCGCGCATGAGGTTTATCTGAGCGCCTATTGGATGGACCAAGTCGAAGTCACCAACGGTATGTATAACTTATGCGTGCAGACAGGCGCATGCAGACCGCCTGCCCAAGTCCGCTCGGATAACCGCGCGGAATATTTCGGCAATCCTGAATTTCAGGATTATCCTGTTGTATTGGTGACGTGGTTCGATGCGAATACCTACTGCCAATGGGCGGAACGGCGCCTGCCCACCGAAGCCGAGTGGGAACGCGCCGCGCGCGGCGATGACAAGCGCAACTTTCCATGGGGCGACGAACTGCCAAATCAGTACAATTCGAATTCATTGAACATCGTCGGGGATACGACACGCGTGGGAACGTATGCCGAAGGCGCAAGTCCGTTCGGGGTGTTGGATATGGCAGGCAATGTTGCAGAGTGGGTGGCGGACAGATACAGACCGGATTATTACGGCATTTCCCCGTTCGAAAACCCGACCGGACCGGATGAAAGTGTGGTCTTCAATGACCTGCGTGTAATACGCGGCGGGTCCTTTCAGGATGATTGGATGAGATTGCGGCTTGCGAATCGTAATTTTCTCGCGGGACCGAATCCGTTTGCACAGCCGACGGAAGATGCCTATTACGGACGCAGTTCGGTCTTCATCGGCTTCAGGTGCGCAGCGGATTATTAAACAGGATCAAGCGCGAAGGAGGAAAGAGGCGGGTCAATCTTCGACGAAGCTGTATCCGCCGGGCCAGGTCTTGATGAGGTGCGACTCGCCGGATTCCTCTTCCAGTTTTTTTCTCAACCGATAGATGACATTTTTCAGCAGAATAATATCGCCCTCCGCGCCCCACACAGTTTGGATGATCTCGTCCGAGGGGAAGACGTAGCCCGGACGACTCATCAGCAAATGCAAGAGGCGGAACTCGAGGTTGGTGAGTTTGATCTCGCTTTTGTTCGCGCCCACCGCCGACCGATGAGACGGGTTGAGACGCAGGCGTCCGGTTTCACGGGGTCGCATCGGCTCGCTCCAACTGCGGCGCGACCAGGCGATGATCTTGGCAAGGAAGATGGCGGGACTGATCGGCTTGACCACGCACTCATCCACGCCGTTTTCGTAGGCTTCCAGAATCTCCGCCTCGTTGTTGGACGGCAGAAAGAGCAGGATCGGGCTAGCGCTCAAGGTTCGGAATTTACGGCACAATTCCATACGTTGGGGGTGAGGCGCGTTCACGTCAATGACGATGAGATCGGGAATTTCCTCCGCAGAACGTTCCATGGCGCGCTGGACGGACGTTTCCAAAATGGCGACGAGCCCGCGGTCACGGATGATGTAGCCCCAAATTGGCGCGGTCGCGTCCTGGTCACAAATGATGAAAACGCGGGGGGTATTTTGAGATGTGTTCAATTGTAGGCTGGTCATATACGCTGGTGTGAATACCTGCTTCCGGAAGGGATGGTCGGCTAACAAAGTTGTAGGTGATTATACGCTAGAAAAGTCGCAAAAAGTCGTAAAATTTAACCAAAATATTACTTTTGGGGGATTAGGAAAAAAGTCCTCCCTTTGTATACTGAAATCATCTTACAAAGGAGACTCGCATGAAAAAACTAATCCCAATCCTTGTTTCTCTGGCTTTATTCCTCTCAGCCTGTGGAGCTGGAAATGCACAGCCAACCGCGATCCCCATCGCCACTGCCTTCCCCACCAACACGCCTCCAGCCATCAACCCGACTGCCGCCATCTCGAGCGGACAGGCGGGCGAGGAACGCGTTTCATCCGTGGATGGCATGCCCCAAGTATACATCCCAGATGGCACGTTTCGCATGGGAGCCTTGGACCCTGACCAGCAGAAGGATGAGGTTCCTGCCCGCAATGTCACTCTAAAGGGCTTCTGGATGGACAAATTGGAAGTCACCAACGGCATGTATATGTTATGCCTGCAGGCAGGCGCATGCGAACCGCCACAAGATTTCAAATCGCAAACGCGCAACTCCTATTTCAACAATGCCGAATTCAACGACTTCCCCGTCGTATATGTGACCTGGCTGCAAGCGGATAATTACTGCAAATGGGCGGGACGCCGCCTGCCGACCGAGGCGGAATGGGAACGCGCCGCGCGCGGCGATGACTTCCGCACTTATCCATGGGGCGATGAACGCCCCGACTCATCCCGCGGCAACTTCAACTACTTCGTTGGAGACACCACCCGCGTGGGCAGTTTCCCGGCAGGAGCCAGTCCGTTCGGCGTTTTGGACATGGCTGGCAATGTAACCGAATGGGTCCTTGACTTTTATGACGCCGAATTCTACAGCAAGGGTGCAACCATGAACCCGACCGGTCCCGGCGCGCGCAGTACCTACTTCAACCGCGTGGTACGCGGCGGCAACTTCCAGGACGAATTCCGAAACATCCGTCTCTCCAACCGCGGATCCGTGCGCGGCTCGAACCCGAACGCGTCCGACCCGTATTCATCCGATTACCTCGGTGAGGTTTCAAACAAGATCGGATTCCGCTGCGCCTCCGACTAAGCCGAACCCTGTCTGCCAGCAAGCCGCCGGTTCCATGCCGACGGCTTGTTTTTTTATTTGACGCGAAATTTTTGCTATGGTATCATCTGCGCACAATCTAAATAGACCCAAATAGACGCTCTTATCCAGAGAGGCGGAGGGACCGGCCCTGCGATGCCTCGACAACCGATGTGTTGGTCAGATGGTCAGACCAAACGACGAACACACACGGTGCCAATTCCGACAGGATACGCTGGAAGATGAGAGGGTAAAACAAGCATGATTCGAATTGCCCTTTCTGCACGTCTGAATGGGCAATTTCTATTTCAAGGAGAACTATAAACCATGAGCAATACCTTTATGACATCCCCCAGCCTGATGTTCACATCAGAGTCAGTTTCAGAAGGGCATCCGGACAAGATCTGCGACCAAGTCTCGGATGCGGTCCTCGATGCGTGCCTCGAGCAGGATCCGCGCTCACGCGTCGCGTGCGAGACAGCAGTCAAGACAGGTTACGTCATGCTGCTGGGAGAGATCACCACGAACGCTGTGTTCAACTACGATGAACTCGTCCGCAAGGTGGTCAACGAGATCGGTTACGACTCGAGCGAAAAGGGGTTTGACGGCTCATCCTGCGGTGTGCTGGTTGCCATTGCCAAGCAGTCTGGTGACATTGCCATGGGCGTGAACCACGCGCTCGAAACGCGCGATGGACATCACCTCACGGACGAGGAAGTTGAATCCATCGGCGCGGGCGACCAGGGCATGATGTTCGGCTATGCCTGCAATGAAACCCCCACCCTGATGCCACTGCCGATCTATCTCGCGCACAAGCTCGTCCGCAGACAGAGTGAAATCCGTAAAAACGGAACCCTGCCGTGGCTGCGTCCCGATGCGAAGAGTCAGGTGACGGTGGAATACGCTTTCGGGAAACCCAAGCGCATCGATACCGTCCTGATCTCCACCCAGCACGCTCCTGAGGTTTCACAGGAAGAGATCCGCGACGGCGTGATCGAGCACATTATCAATCCCGTCCTGCCCAAGGAATTGGTGGACGGCGACCTGAAGGTCTTTGTCAACCCGACGGGGCGCTTCGTGATCGGTGGACCGATGGGCGACGCGGGCGTGACCGGGCGCAAGATCATCGTGGACACCTACGGTGGCATGGGACGTCACGGCGGCGGCGCCTTCTCCGGCAAGGACGCCACCAAGGTGGACCGCTCCGCCGCGTACGCTGCGCGCTATGTGGCGAAGAACGTGGTCGCCGCCGGGCTGGCGGACCGCGTGGAAGTACAGGTCTCTTATGCCATCGGCGTGGCGCACCCGCTCTCGGTCAACGTGGAGACCTTCGGCACGGCGAAAATTGCCGATGAAAAGATCGCCGCGCTGATCAGCGAGCACTTCGACCTGCGCCCCGGCGCGATCATCCGCGACCTCGGCTTGCGCAAGCCCATCTTCCGCCAGACCGCTGCCTACGGACACTTCGGGCGCGACGACATCGAGTTCCCTTGGGAGAAGACGGACAAGGCGGAGGCGTTGAAGAAAGCCGCTGGGTTGTAGAAAGTAGAAAGCAAAAGGGCTGTCACAAAAAGACAGCCCTTTTGCTTTAAAAGAGCAAATGATTCTTCACTTCGGAGTATACTTTATTTAGTAGTCAGGTTGCCCCAATCCCTATAGCTAGGATTACATCAAGGATATTCTAGCAACACAAGTCGTAAGGCACTTAACACATAGTTCAAACAAAAGTGAAAAATGAGTATTGAGAGTAACCAATTTAGCTTCAGCACGCGTGAAAAAGATGTTATCAAACTTTTATTGCAGGGGAAAAGCAATAAACAGATTGCTCTAGAACTTGGCATTTCTAATCGAACAGTAGAATTTCACTTGGGCAATATTTATTCCAAATTAGGGGTAACTTCTCGCACCGAAACATTTTTGAAGCTCTCAGAAAGCCCCCTGTGGGAATCCACAGGTAATCCTTCCAGTAATGTTCAGGTAGATTCCACAGTTGAACAGGTTGGCGATTCAACCGAAAATGGTGTCAAACCCATATTAAGGAGAATCGTTATGAAAAATCTGTCTTATCTCATCGGCGGTGGCTTGCTAACAACAGTCCTGATTGCGTTTATGGTAGTTTCTAATCTCCCAGCGCAAAGATTAGCATCTACACCAACTTTGCCTATCGAACAAACGCCTACAACCAGTTCTGAAAATCCTACTGCTACACCACTTTTGCCAACACAAGCACCGACGGCACTGCCTACCATAAATGT
>CAYPHR010000066.1:0-9920 GCA_964410375.1 uncultured Anaerolinea sp.
TAGCGCAACCCTTCGAACAAGTCCGTTTCGACCTGCCTGCCGCCGTTGACGAGACTGAAGGCGCGGTAGAAGGTGCCTTGTTTGGCAAGGATGGGAATGGCGGAGTCCTCGTCCAATTCGGCGAGCCTGCCAAGCGACCCCACTTGGGTACGGTGGCAGCGGATGGCGCGCCAGGCGGTGCGGCAGTATTCGGTCGTTTCGATGCGCGTGGTGATCATCCATTCCTTCCACGGCGACTCTTCGCGCATCTGACCGTCCACGGGGAAGGTGATCTCATCGAAGAACGGCATGACCATCTGCACGAACTCTTCGCTGTCCACCATGTAATAGAGTTTCGATACGCGGTGGGACGGCAGGTCCTGCGGGTCTTTGTAATCCGCATCCGCGGCGCAGACGATGGCGGCGGTTGCGAACTGTCCGATGGCAATGTGGTCGGGATGCCCGTAGATGCCGTCATGCGGGAAGGTCACCACCACCTGCGGGCGGATGCGGCGGATGTGCGTGACGATCCTGCCGATGGCTTCGGCGTGGTGCGCCTGATCCACGTCCCCGTCCACGTAGCCGAGGAAGGACAGGCTCTTCATGCCGAGCAGGGCAACCGCATTCTCCAATTCCTGTGTGCGAATCCTGCCGAGTCCCTCCAGACCGGGATCCTGTTCGGCGGGACCTCCCCAGCCTCGTTCCCCGCGTGAAGCGCAGACGAGGTGCGTCTCGATCCCTTCGGCGGCATACTTTGCCAGCGTGGCGCCCATCCCCATCGATTCGTCATCGGGGTGTGCAAATACGGCAAGAAGTTTAAGCGGTTCCATTCATACCTCCAAGGCGTAAAAACCCTGAGCGATGGCACAGGGTTCATTTTTCAAGACGTTTTGCGCCTATCTGCTGGAAACTTTTTTGAGCGTTTCAGGCGTGATGTTGTATGCCTTCGCAAAGCCCGCCACGAAACGTCCGCCCTTCGGTTTGATGCGCCAGAAATTGAAATCGGCAAGCTGGAATAACTGCTCCGCTTGGGGGAAACGGGCGAGATATTGATCGCGCAGGGGAGTGTAGCCGGGTTCGCCGTTCTGAACGATCTCCGCCGTACCTCGAATGGATACGCGCGCCAGCGTTTGCGGGTCTTCGCGGGTGTCATCGGGTTCGGCGATCAGCAGCGCCACGCGTTTGTCCTTTTGCATGTCCACGGTGTGCTGCGCCAGGCGGCTGACAAAAATATGATACAGGGAAAAATCGTCGTTCGTGATGTACGCCACCATGGAGACCTGCGGCGCGTCATCGCGCAGGGTCGCCAGTGAGGCGACGCGGGTGTTCCGAATAATATGAGCAAGCAGTTTCTCTGATTGGGCATCCATGTTTTTTACTCGCCTACGGGGGGATTATCGAGGCGCAGACCATGTCCGCGCACTGTGTTGATGAATTGATGACCGGGGTCGAGCACGGCGAGGCGGTCGCGCAGACGGCGGATCAACGCATCCAATGCCTGATCGGAAACGCCCGCCATCTGTTCATCGCCCCAGACCACGCTCACCAGCTCCGCGCGGCTGATGACCTGTCCCTGTTTCTCGTACAACTTCCATAACAACCTGAACTGCTGGGCGGATAACGGCGGCGCGACCTGCTGTTGATTGACCCACACCTGACGGGATTTCTGGTCCATCAACAGACGGCCGGCGCGCGGTCCGCCTTCCGCGAGCGGCATGGTGGCGTCGGAGGTGAGAAAAAGGAATTGCTGGGCAAGCGCAATGCCGAACAGATCGCCATCCTGCAGCATGACCGGCGCGGAGAGTTCCGCGCCGTTGTGGTTGGTGCCATTCTTGCTCCCAAGGTCTTCGACGATCACGCCTTCGGGCGTGGGCGTGATGCGCACATGGAAGCGTGAAACCTGCCTGTCCTGAACCTGAATGTCACAACCGGGATCGCGTCCCACCATCAACGTGCGGCTGAGCGCCCAGCGCTGTCCCTTGAGCGGTCCATCCTGCGCAACTAGAATGGGATACTCATCATCATGTTCCATAATCTCCTCGTTGGCTGCCTTCTGTAATAATTTCATCGTTCAATAAATCCCAACAAAAGCGTAATACTCCACATCACCAAAGGCGTTTATAATATAGCAGAAAAGCGGCGTTCTGTGCATGATTATAGTGTAAGTTCTTTATATTCCCAATACACAAAGTGATACACGCCGACATCATCACTTCGCACAGAGCGCGCCGGCAGCACCAAAGGAGAAGATTTGCCCCAATCGTTAAAGAATGGGGAGATCCTGCGTGACCGCTACACCATCCGCGAACAGATCGGACAGGGCGGCACGGGCAGCATTTACCTTGCGGAGGACAACCGCCTGCAGGGTCGTTTATGCGCGATCAAGGAAGTCGATCACAACAACCAGGCTCTCCCAAAGGAAATCCTTGCACAGTCCCGCGAACAGTTCTTTCGCGAGGCATCTGTGCTGGCGCGTCTCGACCACCCCAACCTGCCCAAGGTTTCCGATTACTTCTCCGAAGGCTCGCGCGATTACCTCGTCATGGATTACGTGCCGGGCAAGGACCTGCGCGAACGAATGCAGGAAGCCCGCCGCAACAAGACCTTCCTGCCCGAAAAGGAAGTCCTGCAATGGGCGATCCAGATCGCCGACGCGCTGAGTTACATGCACCAGCAGGACCCGCCCATCATTCACCGCGACATCAAGCCAAGCAACATCAAACTCACCCCGAGCGGACTGGTCAAACTGGTGGACTTCGGTCTGGTCAAGATCATGGCGCCGGACGAAGTAACGATCACCGTCATTCAAGGTCAGGGCACGGCGCTCTACACACCGTTGGAACAATACGGCGGCGATGATACTCATACCGATCCGCGCGCGGATATCTTCTCGTTCGGGGCGACGCTTTATCACCTGCTGACCAATGAACCTCCCGCCGAAGTCCGTAAACGCTTCCTCAATAACCGCAGCCTGATCCCCCCCAAAGAGATCAATCCGCGCCTCAGCCCGCACGTGGAACGAGCCGTCCTGTGGGCGATGTCACTCCACCCGGATAACCGTCCCGCCAGTGTGATGGTCCTGCGCGAAGCGCTGCTTGGAAAACAGGATGCGCCTCACGACACCGGTCAGCTCCGCTTCGACCAGCCCGAAAGCGAGCATTCCCTATCGGAGCAGATCGCAGTCTACGCCGCGGCGGGACTTTTTCTAGCCGGGCTAGCCGCCACCCTGCTGCGCTAGGGCTGCCTGGTCCGCCTTTTCGATCATCCTGCAAAATGAACACAAGCCCGGTGCGGACGTGGGCTGTCCACACTTGGGGCAGGCATGCAAATGAGCCTGCTCGATGTTCTTATCGATGAACAATTCCCCGCTTTTCTTCGCATCCAAAAACTTCACATAAAAGGTCAGCTTCGCACCGGGACGCGCCGTCTCCAACTGGTTGAGCGCCTCCTTGTAGAAGATCTGCTTCGAGCCTTCCGCGAACGGACATTCATCATAGATGTATTCGATACCGCGCGCCAGCGAGTAGGCGGTCATTTCACGCTCGTAGAAACGGCAAAGCGGCTTGACCTTGCGCGCCAAACCGTCCGAAGCAGGCAGGACAGGTCCCTGACGCAGAATATATTCCGATGCCCATTGCATGGTGTTGCCGAACAGGACCGCCGCCTCGTCATCGAGATTATGACCGGTGGCGAGCACATCATAGCCGAGGTCGCGCGCGATGCGGTTCATCTCATGACGTTTGGCAAGTCCGCACACGGCGCACGGCTTGCCATGTCCGCGGTGACTGATCTCCGAAAGGACGGGGATGGAACTGCCGTATTCCTTTTCGACATCCAGGACGTGCAATTTCAGGTTGTTCTCGCTTGCAAATTTTTCGGTCAGCCGCTGGGATTCGTGTGAGTAATTGATACCGCCATCAATGCCAAGCCCGAGATAGAGACCATCCGCCTGGTAGCCGAGGCGCGTGAGAATATCCCACAGGGCGAGCGAATCCTTGCCGCCCGAAACCGCCACGAGGATCTTCTCCTCGCGTGTGAACATTTGATACTTTTTGATGAAACGTTCGGTCTGCTCGGGAACCCACTCGAGGAAATGCTCCTTGCACAGCGCCAGCCTGTGCTGGCGCATATTGATCGAGGCTTTACCGCCGCACTTTCGACATTTCATTTTGCGCCGCCTGAGATCACTGCGATCAGCTTGATCACGTCGCCGTCCTTCAATATCTCGTCCTCGGTGATCATTTCGCCGTCCCGCGTGGCAATCACGGATTCGGGGACAATATTATTTTTCTTCAACGCGTCCAGCAGGGTCATGCCTGCCCTTACTTCATATTCCTTGTTTCTCAAGATCAACTTTGCTGTCATCCGTTCTCCTAAAGGGATTTTGATTCTACCATGCCCAATCTCCCACTTGACATTCACCTGTCCATGCCGTAGCATATTCACATGCGAATCGGAATGATGGTCGACAGTTACAAACCGTATATTAGCGGCATCACCAACTATGTCGAGGTCAACAAGCAGTATCTCGAAAAAGCCGGGCACGATGTCTTCGTCTTCACGTTCGGCGACGTGAATTACAAGGACAACGAACGAAACATCATCCGCAGTCCGGGGCTGCCGCTGGCAGATACGGGATTCTACCTTTCCATGCGCTATTCGCGCGCCGCAAAGAAAATGCTGCAAACCATGGATGTCGTCCATGTGCATCACCCCTTCCTGAGCGGACGCCTTGCCCTGCGCTACTGCCGCCCGCTGCGCATCCCCATCGTGTTCACCAACCACACGCGCTACGACCTGTACGCCCAAGCCTACCTGCCGCTCATGCCGGACGAGGTCAGCCACGGGCTTCTGCAAGCCTACATGCCGCCCTTCTGCAAAGCCGTAGATCTCGTCATCACGCCGTCGGCAGGCATGGAAAAAGTCCTGCGCGAACTCAACGTGGAGGGCAGGATCGAGATCGCCCCCAACGGCGTGGACCTGAACAACTTCCACAACGCCAAACCGCTTCCGCGCGAACAATTCGGCTACCGGAAGGATGACATCCTGCTCGTTTACGCGGGACGCATCGCGCTCGAGAAGAACATCCCCTTTTTGTTGGAGTCATTTTCCGGCATTGCAAAAGCCATTCCAAACACACATCTGCTGCTGATCGGCGGCGGCGTGCAACAATATGAGACGGAGATTCGTGCTCAGGTCAGGGACATGGATGTTTCCCGCAATGTGCGCCTGATCGGAAAAATTCCCTACGACCAATTGCCCGCCTACCTTGCCATGTGCGACATCTTCGTCACCGCATCGGTCACGGAGGTGCACCCGCTTTCGGTGATCGAAGCCATGGGCGCGGGACTGCCCGTCATGGGCATCGAATCGGTCGGCGTTGGGGACACGGTCGAGGACGGCAAAACGGGCTTCCTTGCGACGAACGACCTGCCCGCCTTCACCGCAAAACTCACCCGCCTCTGCCTTGACCTGGAGCTGCGCAGGCAAATGAGCCAGTCCGCGCGGCAGGCTTCCTCCGCCTATGCCATCGAGCGCACCACCGCGTTGATGCTCGAGCATTATGAGAAACTGGTCAAGGACTCGGCTTCACGGAAGAAAGGCTGGTTGACGCGCCTGCGGGGGTTCATGGAACGCCTCAAGCCATGACGAACCACAACCAGCGTGTGGGAGCCTGGGGCGAGGAAACAGCCGTCAGGTATGTGACGAAGCGCGGCTATGAAATCATTGCACGCAACGTGCGCACGCCCTACGGCGAGATCGATATCATCGCCCAACGGGGGGATGTCGTCATTTTTATCGAAGTAAAAACACTGACATCCAGTAAAAATTTTTTACCGGAACATCAGATCACGGCGCGCAAGCGCGAGCACATGCTGCATGCCGCCCAGCACTACGCCGCCGAACACGCCATTGACCATTGGCAGATCGACGTCATTGCCATCGAGGGGAAGCCGCAGAACGAGCCGGTCGTCACGCATTTTGAAAGCGCCCTGTAAATCCGTTGTATAATTTTAATGACAACTAACAACAAGGAGAGAGCATATGGCAAACGTCATCGGAACCGATGTTAGTTTTTATCAGGACGATCCCCAGACCCCGCAGGGCATCGACTTTGCAAAGATGCGCCAGAACGCGGAATACGTCATCATCCGCGCCGGGCAAAACCTGTGGACAGACCGCGATTTCAAGGTCAATTGGCGCGAGGCAAAACGGGTGGGCTTGCCGCGCGGCTCCTACTGGTTCTATGACAGCCGCGTCGACCCCAAACGACAGGCGGAACTCTGGGCGTCGCTCTTCGGCGGAGACACCGGCGAACTTCCGCTCTTTGCAGATTTCGAAGAAAATTACGGCGGCGCTTTTGGCGGTTGGAGACACTGGTACACCTTCCTCGAACGAATCAAGGAACTTGTCCCGAACAAGGAAGTCGGCATCTACACCGCATATTATTACTGGGTGCAAAATACGCAAGGGGTCGGCATCCCCACCGGTTCGCTGAACTATTTCAAATTCTATCCGCTTTGGGTCGCCAACTACGGCGTGACCAAACCGCTCATCCCAAAACCCTGGGATACATGGACCTTCTGGCAGTTCACCGAAAACGGCGACGGCTCCATTTACGGCGTGGAAAGCAGCCGCATCGACCTGAACTACTTCAACGGCGATCTCGCCGCCTTCCGCGCGCGCTTCAAACTCGGCGATACCCCCCCTCCACCGCCAGACCCTGAACCCATCAGCAAGTTCTTCCGCGTCACAGTCCCCTCGCTCAAAGTCCGCGAAGGACCCGGCTTGACCCACAACCAGATCGGAAGCGTCTTCCTGAATGAAGTTGTGGAAGAGATCGGCGCGAACGGAGACCGGACTTGGTTGAACATCCGCAAACGCGACGGCAGCCTGACAGGCTGGAGCTTTGCCGCCTATCTGGAACGAGTCAGCGCCCCCCCGCCGGACCCGACACCTGATCCGGAACCCGAGCCTGATCCCAACCCAGAGCCGGAGCCCGAACCGACCGACAAATGGCACCGCGTCAACACCGCCTCCTTGCGTGTGCGCGAAGGACCGGGCACGAATTTCAACCAGATCGGAGGCTTGATCTTCAACGATGTGGTTAAAGAGATCGGAGCCAACGCAGACCGCTCGTGGATCCAGATCCGCAAGGCGGATGGAAGCCTGACCGGTTGGTGCGCCAGCGAATTCCTGCAACCCACCGATCCGCCGCCGACGCCTGAACCTGAGCCTGAACCTGAGCCCGAGCCGACCGACAAATGGCACCGCGTCAACACCGCTTCGCTGCGCGTCCGTGAGGGAGCGGGCACAACATTCAAGCAGGTCGGAAGCGTGGTCCTCAATGAGGTAGTACAAGAGATCGGCGCCAATGCAGACCGCTCGTGGATCCAGATCCGCAAGGCAGATGGAAGCCTGACCGGTTGGTGCGCCGGTGAATTCCTGCAGCCCACCGATCCGCCGCCAACCCCGGAACCTCCCCCCGATGACGAAGATGAAAATTGGTACCGGGTGACCGCCTCCTCCTTGAAGGTGCGTGAAGGACCTGGGCTTGAACACGAGTCGACCGGGCTGGTCTATTTTGGAGAACTGGTGGAGCGCATCGATTCCACGGCAGACGGTTCATGGCTGAAGATCCGCAACCAGAACGGCAGCCTGACCGGTTGGAGTTCCAGCGAGTATCTGATCAGCGTTCACTCGCCCGGTCCGATCGAGCCGCCTCCGCCGCCGCCCATCCCCGACGATACTAAGAACAAACCGTGGTACCGCGTCAATACCACCGCCTTGAACATCCGCACAGAGCCGAACGCGACAAGCAGGATCGTTGGAAACCTGGTTAAGAACGACACGGTACCCGCACTGGATGATACGACCCACACAAGCTGGGTGCAAATTCAGCGCCTCGATGGACAAGCAGGTTGGTGCGCGAAAAGTTTCCTTGTCCCGGTCGGAAGCACGCGTCCCGCCTCCATTACACAGAGCCTGTTCCCAGGCATCACCTACCTGCGAAAGGACCTGACATCCCCGCGCCCGATCGTCGTGCACGTCATGGCAATCGACCTGCAGACTGCCAAACTTGAATTCCTCGTCACCCCATCACCAAACGACAAGGACATTTTATGCACACGCACCACATCAAAGTTCCTGGACGAATTCAAACTGCATGTCGCCATCAACGGCGGATATTTTAGCTATCTGGATGCATCCCATGATCCCGCCACTCTGTGCCCCAACGGCGGCGAACCAGTGCGAATCAGTGACTACGCCGCCTCGCGAGGAAAGATATATTCTTCCAAGAAAACGATCCAGCCGGTAATTTATATCGGACGGAAGAATCAGGTCAGTTTCAATAAGGTCTCCGGTGTTGTATTCAACGCCATTTCAGGCGACCGCATGGTTGTGGTGGACGGAAAAGTAGTGAAGAATCTGGCGGCGCAGGCTCCAAATCCGCGCACGGCTGTCGGCTTGAGCAAGAACGCCCGTTGGCTAACCCTGATGGTCGTCGATGGTCGTCAGCCCGGCTATAGCGAGGGCGTGACCTTTCCTGAACTGGCGGAACTGCTAATCTCCTATGGCGTGCACACCGGCGCAAACATGGATGGAGGCGGTTCCTCCACCATGGTCATCCGCGGATTTGACGGCAAAGCCCGCGTCTTAAATATTCCCGTGGATCTGGGCAGACCCGGCAAGGAACGCGAAGTTGCCAATCACCTTGGGGCTTTCATTCGAGCATGATAGACCCGTCGAATCAAAACAGTCCAGCAACTGCTGGACTGTTTTTGATTCTTGAGAAAGTTTTATTCAGAAACCAACATCCACTTTGCCAGTTTGCCATGCAATTGGGAAACACCGCGCACAATGTGCATGAAGATCGTCCACAACAGCAAACCGCCCACCACCCACAGCGGATACGTCCATGACGGGAAGATATAACGTTCACTGCCAATGTACATGCCCTGCTGAAAGAATTCCTGTAAAACTGGGAAGGCAATCGCCGAAAGCGAGAAACTCAAGACAACCGTGATCGCCACAAAATATACAACTCCCAACACGAACTGCAACAGCATATAGATCAGCATCATCCATGTGGCTTTATCCGTCAGCAGCGCCTTGAGTCGATCCATCCATGCCATGCCCTGATGCGAGAACAACGGACGGCGCGGCATACGAACGCCCAACAATGCTTCCACCAGTCGTCCTTCGAGCAGCGCCAATCCGCGCACCGAAAGCAGGAATAATAAGGCAATTGGGAAACCGAAGATGAAGATGAGCAAAGACACCGAAAGGGAAACACCCGTCACTGCCCAGGTGAAGTAAAAAACACCTGTAATAAAAGCAATGAACATATACAGCAGCCCGCCCCACGCGCGCGGGTCGGCATATACGCCGAAGAAACGCCCAAAAGCCGAGCGCGGCTTCACCGCCTGCTTCAACACCGGGGACATGCGCCGCTCGATCTCTTTATATGCAGACGCAGTCTCTTCCGGAGAACCATATTCTTCAATGATGGACTGCAGCGCTTCTTCCGCATTCACGGCTGGGTTCACCGCCCGGGCATCTTCCAAGGCTGTAGCCAAATGCTCCCGCGCATCCGACAATGCATCCTGTAAAAGTGCAGGATCGGCATCCTTCAATTCACCCTTCAAGGCATCCAAATAAGCTTCAATTGTTTTGTACATCTTCCTATCCTTTCAAAGTCGCATCGACGAACTTCTTCGTCTGCTTCCATAATTCGACCCACTCGACGAGCGTCGCACGCCCCTCTTCCGTGATCTTGTAATATCGGCGCGGCGGACCTGATACCGAAGGCTCGACCATACTCTCCAGTAAACCGTTATCTTCCAAAGAGCGCAGCACGGGGTATAAGGTCCCCTGCTTCATCATCGGCACGCCCGGTCCGCTTTCCTCCAACATCTTTGCGATCTGGTATCCGTAAA
>CAYPHR010000066.1:9930-11574 GCA_964410375.1 uncultured Anaerolinea sp.
TTCGCTGCGGCTCATCACGCTCAATAAAACCAACGAAGACGTCCCCGCATTCAATTCTTTTTGAAATTTCTTTGTTTGTGCGGCAGGCTCGATCATTCCATTTCCTTTCTCAAATAGTATTCACTTCAAACTACTAACAATCTTATAATAGTACTAATTTGACAATAAGTCAAGGTACTTAAGTCCTGTTCTCCGCACAAAAAACAGCCCCGCCTCTCGACGGGACTGCCACTACCTACTAACTGCTAAAAGCCGACTGGCTACTTACCCTGAATCTCCGCCGCCCTCAATGTGTTCGCCATCAGCATCGCGATCGTCATGGGACCCACGCCGCCGGGAACAGGAGTGATGAAGCCAGCCACTTCCTTGGCTTCGGCAAAGTTCACGTCACCGACCAGTTTCTGGCGCGGTTTGCCCGTCTTCTGGCTGATGACCGGGGAGCCGTCTTCGTTCAGCATCGGGATGCCGTTGATGCCCACGTCAATAACCGCGGCGCCGGGCTTGATCCATTCGCCGCGCACCATTTCCGCGCGACCAATGGCAGCGATGATTATATCCGCATCGCGCATCACCGCAGGGATGTCTTTCGTGCGCGAGTGGACAACAGTCACGGTGGCATTTTCTTTGATGAGCAAAAGCGCGGCAGGCATACCGACGATGTTGGAACGTCCCAACACGACCGCATTCGCGCCCGCGATCTTCACGCCTGCCTCTTTCAAGAGATAGATACAACCATACGGCGTGCAAGGCACGAACAAAGGCTCGCGTCCTTTTTGAGCTAAACGACCGAGATTGATCGGCGAGAAGCCGTCCACATCCTTTTCGATGCTGATGAGCGACAAAATCCGCTCTTCATCCAAATGATCGGGCAGGGGCAATTGCACCAAAATTCCATGCACCTTCGGGTCGGCATTCAGTTCCTTGATCAATTTTTCCAGATCTTCCTGCGTAATATCCGCAGGCACGGGGTGATGGAACGAGGTCATCCCCAGTTCGGCACACGCCTTCTGCTTCATGCTCACGTAGGTCGCCGAGTCGATGCGCTCGCCCACCAGCACGGTCGCCAGCCCGGGTTGGGATTTTCCCTCCGCAATGCGTTTGGCAACTTTTTCCTTCACTTCATCGCGCACTTTTTGCGCAATAGCGGTTCCGTCAATTAATTGAGCCGTCATGGTTTGCTCCTTTTTTATGTTAATTTCGCACGGAAATTATACAATTTCTCCCCTATTTCAAGTAGTGACATTCGTACCTATCGGATTACGCCTTTTACCTTCTCGCCGTCCACTTCAAGCAGTTCCACCTCATCCACCTCGTTCCAGCGCGGCGAGGGAGCCGCGGCGCTCACCCGCAGATAATTCCCCGACCAGCCTTCCATGCGCCAGCCGTATTCGCCATACTCGATGGTGGATTCCCACAGCACAGACATGGTCTGCCCGATGAATCTCTCGCGATAGGACCTCGCCGACTCTTCGATGGCTTCCTGCAGGATGCGATTGCGCTTCTTTCTTAACTCCGGCTTGACCTGCCCCTTCATCCTCGCCGCCCCCGTGCCAGGACGTGGCGAATACGAAAAGACATGTCCGCCAGTAAATTTCATCTCCTTCACGAAGTCCAGCGTCTCTGCAAATTCTTCTTCCGTCTCGC
>CAYPHR010000067.1:0-11508 GCA_964410375.1 uncultured Anaerolinea sp.
TAAATTATCCGAGATCAGATTTGCAGGAGCAGTGATGGCACCTTGTGCATTGTTCTCCAGCGCATGGTGGAAATAGGCGTCCGTGCCGTTTAAGACGAGCAACTCCCTGCCAAAGCGCTGACCGACGGTGGTCGCAAATTCTTTATCGTGCGATGAATCCTTGATGCCTGCAAATTGATTGGGGAATTTTTCTTTCAATCGTTCGAGCAATTCCAGTGAAAAGCCGATGCCTGTCATCGGCGGGATGTGATAACCGAGCAGGTATTTTCCTTCCGGCACGGCTTTTTCGATCAGTTCGCTGAACCATTGAAACAAGCCGTCATCGCTCACTTTGCGGAAGTAATACGGCGGCAGGACGACCGTCCCGTCATAGCCGAGTTCGAAGGCAAGTTTGGTCAATTCGATGGTCTCACTCAGGCTGGGCGTGCCTGTGCCTGCCAGCAGTTTGAATCCGCGCAGTTGCTGGCGGTAGGCGCGCACGGAACGTATGAATGCCTCGCGTTCCTTTGGCGAGAAGGATGGTCCCTCGCCGGTGGTGCCGAAGAACAGCGCGCCGTGGCATCCCCTGTCAGCGAGGAAATGCATGAAGGCGGGGATCGACTCGAAGTCAAAGGAGGAGGCGTCTGCTTTTAGGGGAGTCACTGCGGCGGCGTAGACTCCTGCCAGAGGGTGTAGGTCAGTCATGTTTAATCATTCTCTTCGATGAATTGTTTTGCGGCGGTCTCGGGTGGCTGCAAGGGTTGTCCCTGTTGCGACAAGTAATGCTGGTGATCCAAAACCCATAGGTACATATCGCCTTCGGTCCTGCCCGGGAAATCCTTTAAGATTTCGCTTTGTCGAACAACTTCGATGATGGGCATATACACTGTATCGTACCAGTGCGCCACGGCTTCTTCATCTGAGATGAAGCGTTGATAATCGAGCCCCATAAAGTAGCCGTGTACCGCGATGTGTTCGAGCATGCGTTCGAAACCGTCGGGGATGGTGAGTTTGATGTTCGCGTCGGGCCGGACCTTGTCGAGCGATGTGCGCTCGAGGAAATGGACTTTTGCGTGCAGCACTTCAAGGTCTTCGGGTTTGAGGTTGGGGGTGATGTTGACGCGCGTGGCGCATTCGCGCACTTCAGCTTCGATATAGATCTGTCCCTTTTCCCGCGCAACGGAGACGCGATGATGACCATCCACGACGAAATAGACTTCGCCGACCTTGTATAAAACGACAGGCGGGAGGTGGATGTCTTCGTAGAAGGCGCGGTCGACCTTTTGCCAGCGGCTGGCGAGTTGATCTTCCTTCGGGAGGAAGGCGCGGTCGAATTCGTGATAACGGTTCAGACTCCCGACAATCTGATCCACGCGGACGGTCTTTACTCCCTTATAGATCGGACCGCCTATGTGCAATTTTTCCTTGATCTCGTCATAGGAGAGCAGGGTGGTGGTGTGTTTGTTCCCCGCAATGACGGAGAATACCTGATTGATAAAGGATTTGAATCGTGCCCTGCCAAAATCGGCGCGTGCGAGTTCGTTTAATGGATCTGACATTTCTTTACTCACTTTTGGGGCTGGGAACATCCCGTTTTGCGATGCCCGGCTCCCTGATCATTATATGTCCAATACTTTGTACGGATACACGTTGACGATTCTTGTCGAACCGACAGTTGTATCCATGTTTTCGAGGTTGTTTCTGTAAAAATGCGTGTGTCCGTGAAGATGATAGCGCGGCTTTGCAATGCGGATGAGCCAGTTCAGAGCTTTGAGTCCCTGATGCGCCAGATCCGTGTCGTCATGGATTCCGGATGGCGGCGAATGGCTGATGAGGATATCCAGTGCGCGCCCGTGGCGGATGCGGTTTATCACCAGTTGGGGAAGCATCCAATATGCCCGCCAGTAGGCTTCCGACTGGGTATACTGGTTTGTGCCGTTGGGTCGGTAGCGGATGCAGCCGCCGAAGCCGCCGATCAGGGCATTTTTGCATTGGGCAGTTTTCAGGTCCAGGTTGGAGCCGCCTTCGGCTTTTGAGCGGGCATCACGCAGGTTATATTGCGGGTCGTGGTTGCCTGGCACGTAATACATCGGCACGTTCAACATGGTTACGATGTATTCCAGATAGGTGTAGGGCATATCGCCGCAGCCGAGGATGATATCCACGTTCTGAAAATGTCCGCTGGCTGTCAGGGTGTAGACACGGTCCACGGTTTGGTCGCTTAAGGCTAGGATCTTCACCGCGTAGGATTGTGCCGTAGAATGCGATTCCGTGCAAGTCCATTTCCCCACAAAATTGCAATCATCAGCATTTGCATTTCCCCCAAGTGCACACTATAATTCACCAACCAAACGGAAGAGTGGAAGGAGCATTCTCTGGAAACGAAAAACATTACCTCCATGGGGTCGGGCTCTTTGGGAGACCGACCGAACCGCCAGCAATTACAGTCTGGTGTAACACTCGTTAATCGTTACAACATTCAGGATGTGATTGGTGTTGGCGGAATGGGGTCGGTGTATCGTGCCCGCGACCTGCACTTTCCGAATGTGGTGAAGCTGGTGGCGGTGAAGGAGATGTTGAACCTTGCGCCAGACCCGTTGGTGCGCCAGACCATCGTTCAGAATTTTGAGCGCGAGGCAAACATTCTTGCCACGCTTAACCATCCGTCCATTCCGCGTATTTACGATTATTTTTCTCATAATGACCACTCCTATCTCGTGCTGGAGTTCATCCACGGCAAGGACCTTGAGACGGTGATCAATGACGCCAACGGCTTTTTGCCTGAAGATCAGGTCATTAGCTGGGCGATCCAGCTTTGCGACGTGCTGTCGTATCTGCATGGTCACAAACCGGATCCGATCATCTTTCGTGACATGAAGCCGTCGAATGTGATGATCAATCACAACGGGGATGTGGTGTTGGTGGACTTTGGTATCGCCAAAACGTTTCAATCCGGGCAGAAGGGGACCATGATCGGCACGGAAGGCTACTCTCCTCCGGAACAATATCGCGGGGAAGCGACTCCTCTGGCGGATGTTTACTCGCTCGGAGCCACCCTCCATCACGCGATCACGCGCCGCGATCCGCGCCTTGAGCCGCCTTTTTCGTTCTCGGAGCGTCCCGTCCGCCGGATCAACTCCAACGTTTCCATTGAATTCGAGTCGGTGATCAATACTGCCTTGCAATACAACCCATCTGATCGTTTCCCAAATGCCAGCGCAATGAAGGACGCGATGATGAACGTGGCGCGCAAAACGGGCGCGCTGTCCAAGATCACTTCCGCATTGCCGGTTTCAGGGAGCGGGATCAAGCCGCTTTGGTCTTTCAAATGTGAAGATGAAATTCGCGGGACTCCCACATTGCACCAAGGTTCGTTATTCGTCGGTTGTTATGATAACAACCTGTACTCTTTAAATGCAGCGGACGGTCAATTTCAATGGAAGTATCCCACGGATGGGGGCATAGTCTCCCGCCCGACAGCCTTTGAAAACAATGTTTTTTTCTGCTCCGAGGATCAACGCCTGCATGTGATCGGTGCCCGCACCGGCAAGGTCGTGTGGACGTATTACACCGAGGGGAAGATCTATTCCTCGCCCCGTATTGCGGATGGACATGTTTTCTTTGGCTCGGAAGACCAGCATCTCCATGCGGTCAATGTCAATAGCGGACGCGCAGTCTGGAAATTCTCGACCGATGCGCCGATCCATTCCACGCCGCTGGTGGCGAATGAAATGGTTTATTTTGGCACGGAAGCCGGTTCTTTTTATGCGCTGGATTTCCGCGGGTCTCTGAAATGGCGCTTCCAGGGAAAACGTGCGATCACATCCTCGCCGATCCACAACGGACAGGCAATTTATGTCGGTTCGCTGGATGGAACCCTGTATGCGTTGGATGCGAAGAGCGGGTGGGCAATTTGGAAATTCCGGCTTGGAAAAGGCACCATCTCCTCGCCGGTACTTGCGGATGATTTTATTTTCATCGGCGCTGCGGACGGCTTTATCTATTGCGTGGATATACGGACCGCCAAGGAAGTCTGGCGCTTCCGCACGGAAAATCAAGTAAGCAGTTCCCCGATCGTGTACAAGGATTCTCTCTATTGCGGTTCAGTGGATGGCAGTATGTATTGCCTTGAGTACCGTACGGGACGCCTGCGCTGGAAATTTGAATCGCAGGGTCCGATTACCGGTTCACCGATTGTGTTTGACGATATTGTATATTTTGGCTCTACAGATCATCACGTCTACGCTCTGTTCGCCTAAAAGGAGTCAATGTGGCTGATTTTTTCAAGAAATTATTTGGTGGCAAGGAAGAAAAGAAAACGGAGATGGATGCCGCCACAACGGCGCCTCTCACAGACCAGCAGATCAATTCGATCATTGCAAGTCAGAATGTCAAGTACGAAATGAAGCAATTGGTCGCAAGTGTTGGGCAGTCGGTGGGCAAACAGCGCGAACATAACGAGGATAGCGTGCTTGCGCTTACCTCCACAATTTCGGGAAGCTCCGAAAATGTTCCCTTCGGCTTATACATCGTTGCGGACGGTATGGGCGGGCACCAATTCGGTGAGGTGGCAAGCAACGCCGCTGTACGCCTCATCGCCGGGAACGTGATGAAAAAATTTCACTCCTATTTGTATCACCTGCCGACCCAATCGCTTCAAGAATCCCTGCAGGAAGTGATGGAGATCGCGATCATGGACGCCCATCAATACGTCCAGCGGGAAGCGCCCGGCAGCGGAACGACGGTCACGGCTGCGCTTGTGCTGGGTCAACAAATGACCATTGCACATGTGGGGGACAGCCGCGCTTATTCTGTTTACCCCGATGGCAGGGTGGAGGCGCTTACGCGCGATCATTCCCTGGTCAAACGGCTGGAGGAACTTGGTCACCTGAATAAGGATGAAGTGGACAACTTCCCTCACCGCAATGTCTTGATCCGCGCACTGGGGCAGGGCGAAACCCTCGAGGCGGATATCTTCACCATCCCGTTCCCGCAAGGCGGAAATCTCATGATCTGCAGTGATGGACTCTGGGGAGTGGTCAACGAAAAGGATATTGTCCGCATCATTAACGACGCTCCGAACCTGCATCGTGCCAGCCAGAGCCTGGTCGAAGCTGCCAATGCTGCTGGCGGACCCGATAATATAACGGTTGCTCTTGTCAACTTAATCGGATAACCCATGTCAGCCAGTAAGCCCGATTATTACGCCGTTCTGGGGCTCTTTCGAGATGCAACGCAGGAGGAGATCAAGCGCGCTTATCTTGAAGCCGCCCAGCGATTGCATCCCGACAAGAATGTGGCTGCCGGCGAAACCGAACTATTTCTTGATGCTCAACAAGCCTACGAAGTCCTGTCGAATCCGAAACGACGCAGCCAATATGATGCCACCCTGCCGCCTGAAGTGGAAGTCAACAAAGATATCAAGCATGAACTCCACTTCAGCCGCCCAAATCTCGTCAAATTGGGCGAGGACCAGTTGCTTTACATCCTGCTTGAGGTTGCGCCGCGGGATGAAGCGGCTGAAAACCTCGTAGCCCCGCCTCTGAACCTATGCCTTGTACTGGACCGCTCTACTTCCATGCAGGGGGAGAAACTGGATATTTTGAAAGCCACAGCCATCCAGTTGCTGCGCAGCCTGCGCCCGCAGGACGTTCTGAGCATTGTGGCGTTCAGTGATCGCGCCGAAGTGGTCGTCCCTGCCTCGATCAGTCTGGATAAAAAGAAACAGGAAGGGCGCATCCAAATGATGCAAGCTTCCGGCGCAACCGAGATATTCAATGGGTTGGATGCCGGATTAAAGGAAATTCGACGCACGCTCGATCCATCGCGCGTTAATCATATTATTCTGTTGACCGATGGTCAGACCTATGGCGATGAGCAGGCGTGCCTGCAGCTTGCCGAGCAAGCCGCTGCACAAAATATCGGGATCACCGGCATGGGGATTGGGCATGAATGGAACGATATTTTTCTGGATGCGCTTGCCGGCAAGACCGGCGGTTCATCAGCATACATTTCAAAGCCCAAGGATATTGAACGGCTCCTTGTCGAAAAATTCCAGGCGCTTGTCAGTACGTATGCGGATGATGTCTTGCTTGAATACAAGGAGCAGGACGATGTCAAGATCAATTATGTGTTTCGCCTGCAGCCCGATGCAGGTCCCATAGAAGCCGGTTCTCCCATGCGCCTCGGACCTATCTTGCGTGATGTCCACCTGCAGGTTTTGATCGAACTTGTTGTTAAACCGGAAGCATTGAAAGGAGACAACGCGACTATTCTTAATGGTTTTTTGAAGACATCCATTGCAGCCCGTCCCATGCCTGTGCCTCCCATTCGCCTCCATCTTACCCGCGAGGTGCATCAGACACCCTCGTCAGATCCCCCCCCGACAAGGATCCTAAGCGCCCTCTCGCGCCTCACCCTGTATCGGATGCAGGAACGTGCCCAGGTCGCGGTTGATGCGGGTCAGTTCGAGGTGGCGGTCCGTCATCTTCAGAATCTTGCCACTCATCTGCTGTCACAGGGAGAACATTCCCTCGCAAAAACCGCCCTGTTCGAGGCAGAGAACCTCGAGCGGATGCATGCCTGGAGCGCCAGCGGCAACAAGGATATCAAATACAGTACACGGGCGCTTTTGTTAGGCGGCGGGAAGGAGAAAAAATAATGATCGTTTGTTCCAATTGCAAACATGGCAATATGGCAGGGGCAATGTTCTGCGCCGAATGCGGCGCACAATTGGTTGGCAAGGACGCATTAACCACCCAGAATATTTCCACGGATAAGTTCAAGAAAGTGACGAATATTCCCGCAGATGACATGTACCAGCCCTTCGATGGGAGCGATGCGTGGGGCAGCCTCCACCTTTTGGATACGGGACAAGTACTCCCGCTTTCATCCCGCAATGAATTCACAATGGGGCGCATCAGTGAGGGGCAGCCCATCATGCCTGATATCGACCTTTCCCCCTATCAGGCGTATGCGGCGGGAGTCTCGCGCCTCCATGCTGTGATTCGGCGGGACGGCGGACGCCTCATTTTTATGGACCTTGGCTCATCCAACGGAACCTATATCAACGGAAAACGCCTGCTTCCCAATGTGGAGCAGTCCCTTAGCCACGGTGACGTGGTTGCGTTGGGAAAATTGAAGATGCAGATTTTATTAAAGAGAAACGAATAAGAGAGGCAAGCGGACATGGCACATACAGTGATCCTACACATCCCCAATGAAACTTCTGTCGCAGGTGAGGTCGAAGAACTTCCCAAGCCGACTGACACGATTATCGTGGTCTTGAATCCGCGCACCAAAGATGGCAAGGATCTGCACTATATCGATAACAATGTGGTCAAGGTCATCTGGCCCCTTTCGAAGGTGAGTTTCATCGAAGTCCTTGGCGATGCCGAGGAGGAAAAGATCATCGGTTTTGTGAGGGAATAAAATGTCTGACATGGATAGACGCCGCATCCTCGTTGTGGATGACGAAGAGCGCATGGTACGCTTCATCCGTATGAACCTTGAGCATGATGGTTTTCAGGTCGGGGAAGCCTTCAACGGCAAACAAGCCATTCAAAAGATCCGCGATTTCACACCCGATCTTATCCTGTTGGATGTGATGATGCCCGACTTGGACGGGTTCGAAGTATTGGAGACGATCCGCGAATTCAGCAATGTCCCCGTCATCATGCTGACCGCCAAGGGCGAAGAAGATGACCGTGTGCGTGGACTTGAAACCGGTGCGGACGATTACATCACTAAACCTTTCAGTCCGCGCGAATTGGTCAGCCGCGCAAAAGCCGTTCTACGCCGCACCGAAGGCGCGACCGGTTCCATGCACGGACTGCTTGAAATTGATAAGCGCCTCAAGATCGACTTTGACCGCCGCGAGATCTGGCTGGAGGGCAAACTCGTCAAACTCCGCCCGACCGAATACCGTTTGCTCTATCACCTCGTGCAGAATGCAGGCTGGGTCGTCTCGCACGACCAGTTGCTCCAAAAGGTTTGGGGATACGAATACCGCGACGAGCCGCACTACGTCCGCCTGTACATCAACTATCTGCGTCAAAAATTGGAAAAAGACCCCGCCAACCCGGTCTACATCCTCACCGAGCGCGGCGTTGGCTACCGCTTTGTGGATTTTAAAAGAAGCAAAGAATAGCCGGGATTTTCTAACAAAACGAATACAAAGCGCTTGCGTTTTTCTAACGCAGGCGTTTTAAATTAACGGGCGTAAGACAAATTCACATTACCTAAAAGGAGGTACCTATGTCTAACTTAATTCGTTGGGAACCCGCCCGTGAAATGATGACCCTGCGTGAGGCAATGGATCGCCTCTTTGACGACGCTTTTACCCGCCCGCTCAGCCTCGCCGGGAACTGGTCCGTCCCTGCCGTGGATATGTACCAGACCGACAACGAAGTTGTGGTGAAAGCCGCCCTGCCCGGCATCAAAGCCGATGAAGTGCAGATCAACATCACCGGCGAAGTGCTCACCCTCAAGGGCGAGGTCAAACAGTCCGAGGAAACCAGGGAAAAGGCATATCACATCCGCGAGCAGCGTTGGGGCGCGTTCGAACGCTCCATCATCCTGCCCACCGATGTCGTCGCGGACAAAGCCAAAGCCGACTTCGAGAACGGCATCCTGACCATCACGCTCCCCAAGGCGGAAGAGGTCAAGCCCAAGACCATCACCATCAAATCGAAGTAAGACATCACAACTACGAATAGGAGCCGTGACACCTCGGCTCCTATTTTTTTTGATTATGATAGGGGGATAGGAGATTTTGACTCATGCCCCAGACCTTTTCCTCCCTTCGCATCAACTCCGACCGTATGCTTGATTCGTTCAACCAGTTAGCCGCCATCGGTGCGACGGCTGATTCGGGCGTGGACCGTCCGACGTTCAGCGAGGCGCACCTCGCCGCACGGAAGTGGTTCCGTGAGGAAGCCGAACGCGCAGGTTTGGAGTTTCATACGGACGGAGCGGGCAACCACTCTGCCCGATTAACTGTTGAACCTTCCAACTTGCCAATATTGATCTTCGGCTCCCACCTCGACTCCGTTCCGAATGGCGGTCGCTTCGACGGCGCGCTTGGTGTCATTGCCGCGCTCGAAGTGTTGCGGACGGTCAAAGAAAACGGGATCAGGCTCAAGGTCAATTTGGAGGCGATGGATTTCACCGATGAGGAAGGCACACTTGTCGGTCTGCTCGGAAGCGCGGCGCTGGCGGGAAATCTTCGTCCTGAACATTTGCAAAATCCGCGCGGTGGACGTGAGAATCTGATCGCGGGGATGAAGCATGCAGGGGTATCCGATGAAAGTATGTTGAGCGCGGCGCGGGCGAAGGAGTCGCTGGCGGGATATTTGGAACTGCACATCGAGCAGGGCAAACGGCTGGAGCGCGCAGGTGTGGACATTGGCATAGTGACCGCGATTGTTGGTATTTGGTCGTATCGCCTGTCGTTCATTGGTAACGCGGATCATGCCGGGACGACAACGATGGAAGACAGGCGTGATGCTTCGCTGGGGGCAAGCGCGTTTACATTGGCAGCGCGCGAGTTGGTAATGCGTGACTTTCCGAATTGCGTGGTCAACGTCGGCAAAATGGATTTTGCGCCGGGCGCGTTCAACATCGTCCCTGCGCAAGTGGATGTGGCGCTCGAATTCCGCTCGCCCGATGAAGATGAGTTCAATCGTTTGGACAAAACGCTGTTGGAACTGGCGGCGCGTGAAGCCACACGCTTTGACTTGGAATTGAGAGCTGAATTTCTCGGCAAACATTCGCCCAGCTTAATGAACGATATTGTGCGAAGCGCTTTTGCAGATGCGAGTGATGATTTGGGTTTGTCTCACATGCCCCTGCCTTCCGGCGCGGGGCACGATGCCCAATCACTTGCGGATCTGTGTCCTGTCGGGATGATCTTCGTCCCATCGGTGGATGGAGCAAGTCATTCGCCGCGCGAATTCACAAAATGGGAAGATTGTGTCAACGGCGCGAACGTGCTTTTACAGACGGCGCTGCGGTTGGGGAGCGGGTAAAATAAAACACAGATAAACACGGATGGACGCAGATTGAAAAAATAAAACCATCCTGTTTATCTGCGTTCATCTGTGGTTAAAACAAGGTTGCTCATGAAAAACTTCGACCCGAAATACAACGATATTCCCAAAACTGAGATCCACTGCCATCTCGAAGGCGCGATCCGCACACAAACCATCATTGACGTTGCGCGCGAGTACAACATCTCCCTGCCAGCCTATGAAGTGGACGAGCTGGATAAGCACGTCAAAGTCCTTGACCAGATGCGCGACCTGCAAGCCGTGTTGGAAGCCTTCGATATCTTCCAGCGCAGTATCACGTCGCCAGCCGTGTTCGAGCGGATTGCGTGGGAGTTGTTCGAAGATTGTGCAAAACAAAATATCAAACTCTTTGAAGTGCGCTTCTCGCCGGATTGGGCGTTTCATGGACACGACTTGGATTGGGATGCCTGTCTCGAAGGTCTGCTCCGCGCGCAGGAACGGGCGGAAAAAGAATTCGATATGGCGATCGGCATCATCGCCATTACCTCCCGCAGTATGGGCGCGGATTCATGCGTCAAAACCGTGGATTGGGCGATCCGCCACCGTGACCACATTCAAGCCGTTGACCTTGCCGATGGCGAGATCATCTACCCGATGCAGGATTTCATCAAGCCGATTCTGAAGGCGAAGGATGCAGGCTTGAAAGTAACCATCCATTCGGGGGAGGATACGCCTGCTTCGTACGTCATCGAAACCATCGAAAATTTCAAACCTGACCGCATCGGGCACGGGATTCACAGCATCGAGGATACGCGGGCGGTGGACATGCTCATCGAGCGGGGGATCACGCTGGAGGTGAATCCCTGGTCGAATTACCTGACCAACTCCGTCCCGACGATCGAGGCGCATCCGCTCAAGAAGTTGTACGACCTCGGTGTGCGCGTCACCATCAACTCGGACGATCCCGAAGTGCTCGAAACGAACGTCAACAACGAATACCGCATTGCACACGAAGTTCTCGGTATGAGCATAGAGGAGATCGGGAAATGTAATCGTGTTGCTTTTGAGGCTTCGTTCATTGACGCGGCGAAAAAACAACGGATCTGGGATAAATATTTTGTTAATTCCTCCCCAGATTCAAATTGACCGATTCGCACCCCATAGGGTAAAATAATGCGCCTGTTAACCAGCCTACCTATCCCGTCGGGGATTGTGTAATCATCTTTTCAGTAATAAAGGAAGAAACGAAGAATGACCAAGCGAACATACCAACCCAAGATCCGCCGCCGCGTGCGTGTGCATGGATTCCGCAAACGCATGTCCACGGCTGACGGGCGCGCCGTGCTCAAGCGCCGCCGCCTCAAAGGACGCCACAAACTCGCGGTCCGAGCCAACGAACACGTCAAGCGGGTTCGCTGGTAGGTCTCCTCGCGTTTTGACGCGGAGATCTCCGAGAGGCGCGGGTGCAGAGACGATTTCGACTGTCCCGATCCGAAGACTTCAAGCGGGTGCGGCGAAC
>CAYPHR010000068.1:0-11336 GCA_964410375.1 uncultured Anaerolinea sp.
CCCGTCAGCGGGGATTTGGTGACGACCATATAACGGTTGCCCGTCGGCGCGGGCGTGGCAGTCAATGGTCCCGTGGCGAAGATGAGCATATTTTCAGGCGAGAGCGGGTCGGTTGCGGGATTCATTTCTTTATACATATAGTGAATCGCCCATCCGCGCCCGCCGAGATAATCGCGCGCGATCTTGGGGTCAACATCTTCCGTGGTGACTTTTCGGGTGGTGAGGTTTACGCGTAGAATTTTGAGATGCCAACCGTACATGAGTGCTCCTTGGGTGGAAGGTTTGAAAGTTGAAGGTTTGAAGGTCAAAGTCGAAGGTCAAAGGTCTTCCTTCGTGCGCTTTGTGCCCTTCGTGTTCAATTCTTTTTATCCGCCAGCGATGGCAGAAAATGCTGTGACCATGTCGCCTTCTTTCAACGGCGTGTCCATATCCACAGTCAGTCCGTTGAGGACGATGACGCTTTCATCATTGAGGGGAATATCAAAGCGGGAGATGGCGTCATAGACCGTCGTGCCCTCCGGAACATCCAACTCGACCACACCGTGTTTATGTCCGGGCGGCAGGGCATCGCGGTAATTGGCAATCAATTTGACGCGGATCATCATTTGTGAATTTTAACATAAAAAGACGATAGAATTACGGGCATGAAACGACAAGTCCCCTATCATGGTTGGTGTTTTGTGTGTGGAAATGAAAATCCGCACAGCATTGGTATCACCTGGTTCATTGAAAACGGCGTGATGACCTCCGAATTCACGCTGAACGAAGCTCAGCAGGGACCGCCCGGTCACGCTCACGGCGGCGCATCCGCAGCGATTTTGGATGAAGCGATGGGCTTGGTTGTGTGGGCGGCGGGGCATAAAGTGGCGGCGGTCAATTTGGAGATCAATTATCACAAACCGCTTCCGCTGAACCAGTCATTGACTCTCGAGGCACGTATCTCTCAAATGGACGAGCGGAAAATTTTCAGCACAGGGGAAATCCGGCTGGCAGATTCAACCGTCGCCGTAAGCGGACGCGGGATCTATGTCGCGGCGCCGAAACTGTTCGAGAGTGTCCGCTTGGACAGGGAAAAGAAGGAATGAGACGGGCGTATCTCATCCTGTTGGCTTTTGTGTTGAATGCGTGTCTTGCCGCGCCGACGCCGGAACCTACAGCGACGGTGATCCTTCCCCGCCAGCTCACAACGGGCGAAAATCCATATGCGCCGAAGGTGGAGGATGCCAGCCTGCAACAGGCGGGCGTGACGCTTACGTCGGTCAATCTTTCGGAGCGGTATGATCTCACGCCGCGGCGCGTGGCGATCTATTTTCTGGGTTATATGCCGAGCGTTTGCAATGAACTGCGCATCCATGTGGCGCCGCCCGACAATGAAGCCAGAATTTTCATCGAAGCGTACAGCCTGATGGACCCCAGCGTGACCTGCGACAGGGTCTTCCAACAGTTCGAGGTCACCATTTTGCTTGGAACCTACACCAATGGCAGGTATACGGTCTGGGTGAACAACGAACCGGTGGGGGATTTTGTAGTGTACTAAGGAACTTATTGAGGGTAAGCCGCGTCAACATATAAAAGGAGAGATACATGAAACTGTTTACTTTCATATTGCTCGCCTTGCTGCTGACCCTGTCCGCGTGTGCGGGCGGCATGGAGGAGCCCGTCAACAATGACGAGCCGGTCAACAGTGAGCCCTCATCCGTTCCGCCGACCGGAACATCCGCACCCATTTTGTCGCTGGATTCATTCGAGCGCAGCGTGGTTTATCTCGACTCAGTCGAATTGCTGACCATGGAAAGTCATCCATTACAGTTCTCGCTTGAACTCGCAGGTAATTTACCCACTCCCTGCCATCAACTCCGCGTAGATGTCAGCCCGCCGGACGCAGACAATAAAGTGATCGTGGAGGTTTATTCAGTCGTCGATCCCGGCGTCATGTGCACACAAGTTCTAAAGCCATTCGAACTGAACCATCCGCTGGGAAGTTTCCCCGAAGGGAAATATACCCTGTGGGTCAACGGCGAAATGGTTGCGGAATTCGAATCGTAACTTTACACCACAACAAAACGAGCCGGGCGTCCGGCTCGTTTTGTTTTAATGGTTGAGGATCTGCGAGAGAAAGAGTTTTGTGCGGTCTTCCTTTGGGGATTTGAAGATATCTTCCGGTGTGCCGCTCTCCACGATCTGACCCTGATCGAAGAAGAACATGCGGTCGGCGACGGCGCGGGCAAAACCCATTTCATGTGTCACCACCAGCATGGTCATGCCGGATTTCGCCAGCTCCACCATCACATCCAGCACTTCCTTGATCATCTCCGGGTCCAGCGCGGAGGTCGGCTCGTCGAAGAGCATGATCTTCGGCTGCATGGCGAGCGCGCGTGCAATTGCAACACGCTGTTGCTGTCCGCCCGACAATTGACCGGGGTATTTGTGCGCCTGCTCCGGGATGCCGACCCGCTCCAGTAATTGCATGGCGATCTCCTCCGCCTTTTCTTTTGTCCACTTGCGGACCTGGATCGGCGAAAGGACGATGTTCTGCATGACCGTCAAGTGCGGGAACAGGTTGAACTGCTGGAACACCATACCGGTCTCCATGCGGATCTGTTCAATATTGCGGACGTCATGGCTTAATTCGATGCCATCCACGACGATCTGTCCGCGCTGATGTTCCTCCAGACGGTTGATGGTGCGGATGAAGGTTGACTTCCCCGAACCGGACGGACCGAAGATGACGATCACCTCGCGCCGTTCCACTTCCATGTTCACACCTTTCAGGGCGTGGAAATTCCCGTACCATTTGTGTACATCACGAGCTGAAATGATGATATCGCGATTCTGTGACATGCTAAAAATCTCCTCCGGAACTATCGTTTCCCAACGCCGAGTCTCTCTTCAAGTTTCTGGCTGAGATAGGACATCCCGTAACTCAACACCCAATAGATCAGAGAGATGAACACATAAACCTCGCGCTGCAGCCCCAAAAAGTCGGGCTGTGCCAGCACGGTCTTTGCAATACCCACCAGATCAAGCAGACCGACGATCGCCACCAACGCCGTATCCTTGAACACCGCGATGAACTGCCCAACCAGGATCGGGATGACGAGACGCAGCGCCTGCGGCAGAATGATAAAGATCATGGTCTGTGCGCCGTTCAAGCCAAGCGCGTGAGCCGCTTCGAACTGACCTTTGGGGATGGCTTGCAAGCCTCCGCGCACGTTCTCCGCAAGATAAGCGGCGCTGAACAGCACCATGGCGACCATCGCGCGCACAACGCGGTCCACCGTCCAATTGGCTGGCAAAAAGAGCGGAAGCATCAACTGCGCCATGAACAGGATCGTGATCAACGGCACACCGCGCACCAACTCAATATAGATCACGCTCGCGATCCGGACGACCGGCAATTCCGACCGACGCCCCAGTGCCAGAAGAACACCAAGCGGGAAGGAAAAAATGATCGCAACCACAGTCAGCAGGAATGTAAGCAGCAACCCGCCCCACAGATTGGTCCCAACAATGGGCATCACCCCATCTGCAGATGTAAAGCCGCGCGTCAGCAGGATGAAGATCGGCAGGGATAGGATCCACCCGAAAACAACAATCCTGCCAAGCGCATCAGGCTTGCTTCGGGCTGCCACCCAACCGATAACCCCGACCACGCTGAGAATGACCAGCCACTTGCGCGGCTCATCCCCGAAGGGAAGGAGCGCCATTAAAGCGGGAGCCGCAAGTAAAAGGATGGTTGCAATATATGATCTTCGCGCCCAAATGGCAAGCGAGTTTCCCGTCAGGAACATCAGGAAGCCAAGTGCGACCCATAAACGCCACACTTCCGCAAGCGGATACTGCCCGACCATGATCAGGCGCATATTTGCCCTGACCACTTCCCATTCCGCGACGGTGAACACCCATCGAAGCAACCCTGTCACCGCCCAATAGATAATCAATGCGCCGAGGATGGTCAGGAGCGTGTCCAGCCAGGAACCAAAGAGATTTTTCCGCAGCCAGCGCAGGATGCCGGAACGTTCGGTGAGTGGAGGAAGAACTGTATTTTCCTGGGTCATGTTAGCGCTCCACCAGCTTGATTCTTTGGTTGTACCAGTTCATGAACGCCGATGTGATCAGACTGAACATGAGATAAGTAAACATGACCATCGAGATCATTTCCACTGCCCGCCCGGTCTGGTTCTGGATCGTGTTCGAGATGTAGAAAAGGTCAGGATACCCGACCGCGATGGCAAGCGATGAATTCTTAATGAGATTGAGATACTGGCTGGTCAACGGCGGGATGATCACGCGCATCGCCTGCGGGAAGACGATCAAACGCAGGGTTTGAAAGGCATTCAACCCGAGCGCGCGGGAGGCTTCGACCTGTCCCTTTGATACGGCAAGAATGCCAGAACGTACCACCTCACCAATGAACGCGGATGTATACAACACGAGTCCGGAGGTCAACGCCATGAATTCGGGGCTGAGGACTTTTCCGCCGGTCATGTTCAAGCCTTCGATGATCGGCGTATCGAGTGTTAGAGGGTTCTCGGGCAGGATAAACCATCCAGCCAGCGCAACACCAATGAAGGTCAACAATGTCCACAGGGTGGTGAGAGGGGCGCGACCCGTACGTTTGCTATAGGAACGCAGGACGAAGAAAACAATAACAGCCAGAATCAAGCCGACCAGCAGGATCAGGCGGAAGGTCGGGTATGAATCGGTTGGCAGTCCCCAAGGGATGCCCACGCCGCGATTCGTCAAATAGATGTCGCCGGGCCAGATGACCGCCTCCCTGACGCGCGGCAGTTTGAGAAAAACGCCCAGATACCAAAAGATCAAAAATACCAACAGTGACAAATTGCGGATCAATTCGAGATAAAAAGCGGCAAGCCGGTTGATCAGGAAGTTGGTGGACAGCCGTGCCACGCCCAGGATCACGCCAAAGATCGTTGATGCAATGATGCCCACAATACTGACAGAGAGCGTGTTTAGCAGACCAGCCTGATATGCCTGCCAGTAGGATGAAGTCCGGCTGTACGCGAAAAGGGTCTCGGAAATATCAAAACCGGATATGCCGCTTAAGAAACCGTAACTCAGGGAAATGCCCTGCCTTGCAAGTCCCGCCCGCATGTTCTGGTAGATCAATGAAGCGACGAAAAGCAGCGCAACGACAAACAACACCTGCCCCAGAATGTTCAGGATGCGTTCATCGCGCCAGAATGGAATTGCTGCTTTTTGCCTTGTATCTTCCTGCATTGGCAAACCTCCCGGATATGAAAAGAGGGCAGGGAGTTATCCCCACCCTCTTTTTTCCATCAGTTTAGCGGACAGGCGGAGCGTAGAGCAAACCACCTTCGGTGTAGAGGCTGTTCAAGCCGCGCGGAATGTAGGTCGGGGTATCGGGTCCGAGGCTGCGGTTGTACACTTCCTCGTAGTTGCCGACAAGCTTGATGATGTTGTAGCCCCAGTCGTTGTCGAGACCGAGCTTCAAGCCCATATCGCCTTCAAGACCCAGCAGGCGGCGGATTTCGGGGTTGGTGGCGCTGGAACGGATGCTATCCACATTTTCGGATGTGACACCGAATTCTTCACCCGCAATCATGGCGAAGACAGTCCACTGGGCAATGTCGAACCACTGATCATCGCCGTGGCGAACCATCGGTCCGAGCGGCTCCTTGGACATGGTCACATCCAGGATGACGTGCGCAGACGGGTCAGCCAGAACGGTGCGGCGGGACACGAGACCGGATTTATCGGTCGTGACAGCGTCACAGCGCTCTTCGGCATAGGCGGCGAAAGTAGCGTCAGCATCTTCAAAGACAGCGGGAGTGTAGGAAACGCCAAGGGAAGCCATCACGTCCGCCAGGTTCAACTCGGTGGTCGTGCCGGTCTGGACGCAGATCGTTCCGCCAGCCAGATCCTGCAGGGTGTTGATGCCGCTGTCAGCGGGGACCATCATGCCCTGACCATCATAGAAGGTGGTGGCGGTGAAGTTGCCGCCCAATTCGGTGTCACGGACAAGCGACCAGGTGGTATTGCGGCTGAGCACGTCAATTTCGCCGGACTGCAGGGCAGTGAAGCGTTCCGCAGCGGTCACGGGGCGGAATTCCACCTTGGTGGCATCACCAAAGATGGCGGCGGCAAGAGCGCGGCAATAGTCCACGTCGATGCCGGAGAAGTTACCGTCAGCATCGATATAACCAAAGCCGGGAACCTGTGAGTTCACGCCGCAGATCAGGTTGCCGCGGGCTCGGACGGTTTCAAGCGTCACGCCATAGCCGGAAGGAGCAACCACCGCCCCTTCAGCAGGGACTTCCACGATCACGGTTTCAACAACGGTCACGGTTTCACCGCCGCCAGATGCGGCTCCACCGCCACAGGCAGCAAAGACAAGGCTCGTCGCGATCAGCAACGACACAATCCAAAAAGTTTTACGCATTTCTCCTCCTTGAGAAAAGTTTTATTAGGTTGGATACAATGGTTGAAGAGTATATTTTTTTACCGGGACAGTCTGCTCCTTTCCAAGGGCTTGCATGTAAGCACTTTCAACAAATGCTCTGAGCCGAAATGTGACAAAGAGATTTTTTGATTATCCTGATAATGTACCTGAAAGCAGGAATCGTTCATCGCTCAGAGCGATGCGGTATTAATTTACATGCACACACCCTTAAATTAATTGTGCGTCATTATAACTTAAAAAAATCAGATGTCGTCCATTCTGCGGGATGGATTCTACCTCGTCGAAATGGAACCAACACGCGCATTCGTCAATTTTACAAGATCGTCCACGCCGATCTGAATGTCCAATCCGCGCTGGCCGCCCGAAACATAAATCTCACCAAACCCCTGCGCAGCCTCATCAATCACCACTTGAAAGCCCTTGTTGATCAACGCCAGCGGAGAGATGCCGCCCGCCTGCAAGCCGGTCAACTGCTCGGCTTCGCGCTCGGTGGGCAGGTGCATCTTCTTCTCGCCCAAAAACGACGCCAACAGTTTCAAATTCACCGCTTGCGGACCGGGAACCACCGCCAGCACGGGCTTGCCTTTTTCGCGTTTCGTGACAATGGTCTTGAAAACCTGCCCTGCCGGGACGCCCATATACTCCGCCGCCTCCAACGCGCCGAGTTTTTCGGCGGGCAGTTCATGCGCCGTGTACTTTACCTTGCGCGCATCCAAAAACCTCGTGACATTATTCGTGATAGACATGGGGTGAAAATCCTGTACAATTATAAACACAATGGAGGCTGAAATGTCCAATCACGAACAGGAGCGTCTCAAAAGATTGCGCGAACAGCAACTCCAAACGCGCGACCCGCTCACAAAACAACGCAAGATCCAACACAGTATTTCGGTCAAGGAAAGGCGGGCGGCGCGCAAACCTTTCTCCTTCGCCAAAGCCTGGAGCGACATCCCCCACATCTTCAAAGTCCCTTTCTTTGGGCTGCTTCTCGGGGTTGCCATCACCTTCATTCTGCCCATGCTTTGGATCTCTCCATACGCCATCTTTGCCGGGGCAGGCGTCACGCTGCTCCTGATCGTCTTCGGAGCGATACTCGGCAACACGCTGGATCTGCGCGACAGGATCAAAGACAACATCAAATAGACGGGCGCGCCTCATTCCACGCCGAGGCTTGATTCCGCACCCGGTCATTTCACCCCTCAAAAAACACGGAGGCATTCATGATCAGCACGCAAACCCTTTCCCAGTTCAGTCTCTTCAACGGGCTGCCTGAACCGCTCCTCAAGCAGATCGCTGAGATCGGCGTACAGACATCCGCCAAAAAAGGAGAATTCGTCTTCCATGAGGGCGAAAAAGCCGATAAATTGCACTTCCTTTTAGACGGAAGCGTCGCCCTGCGCGTAAAACTGACCTCCCGCCCGGAAAGCGTGACCGTATCCTTCGTCTCTACACCGTTTCAGAGTTTTGGCTGGTCGGGCATCGTACCGCCGTTCCACTATACCTCCAGCGCCGAATGTGACGAGGATTCGAACCTGCTCATCATCCCTGCCCAGCCGTTCATGAAACTGATGGAAGAGAATCCGCAGGCTGGCTTTCAGGTGATGAAGCGCATCGCCGAGATCATTGCCGACCGTCTGCGAAACAGCCGTCAGGCATTGCTGAAAACGATCTAGGTTAAGAACAAATCATCAGACACAGGAACAGGCGCGGGGCGGGCGTGATGCGCGGCGCGTCTGTTTTTGATTCTTGAAATCCTGCGTAGTACAATTATCCACAATGAAGTCCACGCCTGCCACCATTCCGCTCGAAAAACTGCTGGAACAGCTCCCTGAAACCTACGGGGTCGCCGACCGGGAGTTGGTCACCCGCGCCTATCACACAGCGGAGGAGGCGCATCGCGGACAGAAGCGTCACTCGGGCGAGCCGTACATCAATCACTGCATTGCGGTGGCTGCAACTCTCGCAGACTTAAAAGTGCCTTCCGAGGTGATCGCTGCCGGACTATTGCATGATACCGTGGAGGACACCTCGATCACACTGGCGGATATTCGCCGTGATTTTGGGGATACGGTAAAAATTCTGGTGGATGGCGTCACAAAACTGACGCACCTGCCGCGCGTCTCCCGCGGCGACCAACATGCGGAAAACGGTCACAACGGTGATGAGCCGGAAGATGTTGAGATCGAACCCGCTCTGTTGGGACGCAAGGAGGATATGGTCTCGGAAACGCTGCGCAAGACCTTCCTTGCCATGGGCGAGGATGTGCGCGTAGTGCTCATCAAGCTGGCTGACCGCCTGCACAATATGCGCACACTGGGGCACATGCCGGAGCATAAGCGCAGGCGCATTGCGCAGGAAACACTGGATATTTTTGCCCCGCTGGCAAACCGCCTCGGCATCTGGCAACTGAAGTGGGAATTGGAAGACCTGAGTTTTCGTTATGTGAACCCCGAGAAATACAAGGAGATCGCGGAGCAGCTCGCGGAACGCCGACCAGACCGTGAAGCGCAATTGGAGGAGATCAAGGAAAAACTGGTCAAGCTGCTGGAAAAGAACAACATAAAATCCGAGATCAGCGGACGCCCAAAGCATATTTTTTCCATCTTCAAGAAGATGCAGAAGAAAGACAAGGCGTTCAATATGCTGTACGATGTGCGCGCTGTGCGCCTGCTCGTGCCAGACGTGCCGTCTTGCTATGCCGCGCTGGGTGTGATCCACACAACATGGCGTCCCATCCCCGGCGAGTTCGATGACTACATTGCCGCGCCAAAGGATAATTTTTATCAATCCCTGCACACCGCCGTCGTGTACGATGACAAGCGTCCGCTGGAGGTACAGATCCGCACGCTGGACATGCATATGAACGCGGAGTACGGCATCGCGGCACACTGGCGGTACAAGGAGGGGCAAAAACATTCCGATAAGAATTACGAACAGCGCATCAACTCCCTGCGGGCGATGATGGAATGGCGCTCGGATGTGAACGATGCCGCTGAATTCGTTGAATCAATGCGCAGTGATGTGTTCCAGGACCGCGTATATGTCTTTACGCCACGCGGCGACATCATTGACCTGCCGGCAGGGTCGACGCCGATCGACTTTGCGTACCATGTCCACACGGACATCGGTCATCGCTGCCGCGGCGCGCGCGTGAACGGGAAACTTGTCCCGTTGTATCAGGAATTGAAGACGGGCGACCAGGTGGAGGTCCTGACAGCGAAGCGCGGCGGACCCAGCCGCGACTGGTTGAACGCCAACCTTGGCCTTGTCCGCACCCAGCGCGCCCGCTCGAAGATCCGTGTCTGGTTCAAGAAGCAGGAGGACGAGCAAAATCTTGCGCAGGGGCGGGATACGCTCGAACGCGAATTACAGCGGCTGGGGATCGGCGAGATCAACTTCGAAAAACTGGCGCGCGAACTTGGCTTCCGAACCCAGGATGAGATGTTCATCGCGATCGGCACCGGCGACCTGTCCACGAGCAAATTGATCAAGCAGTTCTCGGAAGAAGAGGAAGCGCAGGATATTCTTGCCGTCAATGCGCCAACCACCCAGCCGGTCTCCACAAATGCTGTGGAAGTTGTGGGTCTCAAAGGGATGCTCTCGATCATGGCAAAATGCTGCAACCCCATGCCCGGCGATCAGATCGTCGGTTTTGTCACCCGCGGGCGCGGAGCGACCATCCACCGGCAGGACTGCCCGAACATTCTAAAGACCAGGGACCGTGAGCGGCTGCTACAGGTTGGCTGGGGGCATGTGGAGCGCACCTATCCGGTGCCGGTCAAGATCAAGGCGTATGACCGCCAGGGACTGATGGGCGACATTTCCACCCTGCTGGCGGATGAGAACATCAATATCATCAGTGTATCGGTCAACGTCAATCGCAGCATTGCGGACCTGCGCCTGACCGTCGAAGTGAAGGACCTCACCCAGCTCAGCCGCATCCTGACGCGCATCGAGAACCTGCCAAATGTGATGGAGGCACACCGCACGAAGCCAGGGTAATCGACAATCCGCCTGTTTTTGAGTATTTTCCGCTCATACAGGATGCCCTTAACATTTTTGTAAGGCGAGGCGGGCAGTAAAATTTGAATTCAAGGACCTCCAATTAATATAATATAGACAATTATTCGATCTTTCGGGGCCATCACCTTCCAGCGCGAAGGTTGAAATTTTCATCAAAAGCATTCCCGCTTTCGATTTTCCCCGAATTCCAGATTTAACAAGTACAGGGAGTACCCGTGAAAACAACGAAAAAATATATGACCATACTCTTATCCATATTCATGATCCTCACACTGACGGCACAGACGTCGGTTGTAGAGGCGCGTTCCCAGGATGCGCCAGAAACAGCCAGCACAGCAACCCATTATGTTTCCATTAATGGGAGCGACTCCAATGCCGGTACGCAGAGCAAACCGTGGCGCACCATCCAAAAAGCGGCAAATTCCGCACCGGTCGGCGCCATCATTGAGGTGGGAGCGGGAAACTATGGAGAAAATGTCAAGATATCGCGCGATAACTTAAACTTTCGTACCAACGGCAAGGTCGTTACAAGGAGTATATCCATCTCAGGCAACAATATTAACTTGAGCGGTTTTGAGGTGACCGGAGCGACCGGGCACGGATTGAACATATCCGGCAGGAATGTCATCGTAGAAAATAACATCGTCCACTGGAATTCGCTTGGAAACAGCACGAACGGAAAATGTAACTCCACATCCGGTGGAAGCTGGCAGAGCGGCATCAAATTGAGCGTCGGCGCGGATAATGTGGTCGTTCGAAATAACCGCAGTTACAACAACTGTGGCGAAGGGATTGCGGTTACCCGCGGCGTGAACTCCATCGTGGAAAATAATATTGTTTACGACAATTTTTCGGTTAATATCTACAT
>CAYPHR010000069.1:0-11320 GCA_964410375.1 uncultured Anaerolinea sp.
AAAAGCGAGGCATGCTCAAGCAATGGAACATGATCCTCATCATCCTGACGTATGCACTGGTTATCTTTGGCACATTTCTTACACGCTCTGGCGTGCTCTCCTCGGTTCACTCCTTCGCAAATAGCGCAATCGGTCCGTTCTTCATGGGTTTTGTCACCCTGACACTGGTCGTCTCGATCGCTTTGCTGATCTGGCGCTGGCCCCTGCTGCAAAGCGAGACAGAGATGAAGTCCATGCTCTCACGCGAGGCGTTGTTCCTGCTGAATAACCTGCTTTTCATGGGTATTCTTGTGGTTTGCTTCTGGGGGGTAATCTATCCGCTGATCTCCGAACTCGTCACCGGTCAAAAGGTGACGGTCGGTCCGCCTTATTATGAACGCGCCACAGGTCCGCTCTTTGCCGGTCTGCTCTTCCTGATGGCGATCGCTCCGCTCTCCGCATGGGGACACTCCACCATCCAAACGCTCGGACGCGCATTGTGGAAGTCCTTTGCTCTCGCAGCTGTCGTCACCATCCTCCTGACCTTCACATACACACAGAATATCTATGCCCTGATCGGGTTCTTCCTCGTGACTCTGGTCTTGTCCGCCACCCTGCATGAGTTCTGGCGCGGCACACGCGCAAGGCAAAAAGCACAAAAGGAGAATTTCTTCACCGCTCTCACCAGCCTGATGGGACGCAACCGCCGCCGCTATGGAGGATACATCATCCACATCAGCATGGCATTGATGGCAATTGGCATCCTGGGCATTGAGATCTTCCAGAAAGAGACTCAGGGCACATTGTCCCAGGGTGAGTCATTGAACATTGCCAATTACACCGTCACCTACCGCGAACTGGCTTCGTGGGAAAGCCCCGGCGAAGGCGTGAACTATACCCGCTCGGTCGTGGACATTTACGAGAACGGCATTTATCTCGGTCAACTTGCCCCGCGCATCGACTATTACTATGATGCCCAGCAGAACATGACCATCCCCGGACAGCGTTCCACATTCAGGGATGACCTGTACATTCTGCTGATCGACTGGCAGCCTGTTTCCACGATTGGCGCGACGTTCAAGATTTACGTCAACCCGTTGGTCAACTGGCTGTGGATCGGAAGCCTGCTCTTCCTGTTTGGAATCATCTTCGCCGCCTGGCCCGATAAAGACCCCGCAGACGTTCCCGCGCGCCGCAAAGTGACCCGGGATAACCGTCAGGCGAGTGCCGCGGATTAATGCGCAGCCCGCACGGAGATAAACAATGAACAAGGTTTTCAACAGGAAGTCAGTGCGCATTACGTTCTATGTATTGTTGCTCCTGACACTTGCCTTTGCCGCCACGACCGTATTCGCGCAGGACGAGATCACCGACGACGAAGTGAATGCGATCGCGAAGCAATTGTATTGCCCCGTCTGCGAGAATACGCCGCTGGATGTCTGCCCGACGGAGGCGTGCCGCCAGTGGCGGGAGTTGATCCGCCTGCAGCTTTCACAGGGAATGACCGAGGCGGAGATCAAGCAGTATTTTGTGGACAATTACGGCGGGCGCGTGCTGGCTGAGCCGCCGCGAACAGGGTTGAACTGGCTGGTGTACATCATTCCGCCGGTGATGATCGTCGCGGGCGCGTTCGTCCTATTCCGCTCGTTCCGGGAGTGGACAAAGCCCCGGGCTGTTGAAGCAGGCGCAGGCGGAGATGACGAGGCGGAAGGTCTGTCGCTTGAGAAGGACGATTATGTTGCCCGTCTCGAAGAAGAATTGAAAAAGAGGAAGTAATCACACAGACTGGCAGGTCCTTCGTGCCTGCCGGGTCTTTTGGAGAATGTCATGATAGAACCAACGACCCCAAAACGCGGTGTACCAGTTTGGGTACAGATCATCATCTGGGTCTTTCTGATCGGTCTGCTTGTGCTGGTGGGAATTACGCTGACGAAACGCCAGCAAGGGACGGTGCAACCGGGCGAAAAAATCCCCGATTTTACTTTGCCGTTGTTCAGCGGATATGAATATGAAGAGCGGAGCGAAGTGAAACTCTCCGATTTTCAAGGCAAGCTGGTGGTTTTGAACTTCTGGGCTTCGTGGTGCAAACCCTGCGAACAGGAAGCCGCCGAACTTGAGGAAGCCTGGCAGTTTTACCAGCCGCGCGGTGATGTGATCTTCCTCGGTGCGGATTATGTGGATACCGAACCTGAAGCGCGTTCGTATTTGAAGAAGTTCGGCATTTCGTATCCCAACGGTCCTGATATGGGAACGAAGATCTCGCAAATGTTCCGCATCCGCGGCGTGCCTGAGACGTATTTCATTGACCAGAACGGCGTGCTTTATTATGTGAAGGTCGGTCCGTTCACGTCCCTCAATGAAATAAAATCCATCATTGACCAAAAACTCCCTTAAGGCGGACACATGGAATTAGGTTCTATCTTTCTCATTCTGGCTGTACTGGTTGGCGTGGGTGTATATCTGTACGCTCCATTCACAAAACGCGCGCGCCGTTACGGCACAGAAGCCGCGCACGAGATCTCGGCGCTGCAAGCCGAACGTGACCGCGTGATCAACTCGTTGCAGGAACTGGATTTCGACTTCAAGTTGGGGAAGATTCCAGCGGAGGATTATCCCGACCAGCGCGCGTCACTCCTAAAAAAAGGCGCAGACATCCTGCGCCAACTCGATGAACTTGTGCCTGCTTCATCATCCACCAAGGATGCCGAGTTGCGCATCGAAAAGGCTGCCGCTTCAAAACGCGCGGACTCATCCGCAAAAGATGCGGAGGTCAACGATGACGACCTCGAATCGATGATCGCCGCGCGGCGCAAACAGCATAAGAGCAAAGCGGCGGGTTTCTGCCCGAAATGCGGCAAGCCGGTGCTCGTCTCCGATAAATTCTGTCCCTCCTGCGGGAAGGCTTTAAAGTAATTTGTGATGCGTCCGTGACGCATCACACCCACTGAGGAATTTCATGAAACTACGCCACATCATTACTTTAGCAATTAGCGCGATCTTTCTCTCCGCCTGCAACATGACGCTTGCGGCGGATGTCACTCCCCCGCCCAATTACGTTCCGCCCACGCCCATCCCAACACTGGGACCGTCATATCCAGCCAGCGCGCCGGACATCGCAAACGGCGAGGTGATCTATGCCGAAAAGTGCGCGCCCTGCCACGGCATTACAGGTTTGGGCGACGGCGAACAGGGCAAACAACTCCCCGTTACCGTCATCCCCATTGGCTTGCCGGAAACCGCACAAAAAGCATCCCCCCTCAAATGGTACACCACCGTCACACAGGGCAACATCGACCGATTCATGCCGCCCTTTGCCAGCCTCACCGAACAGGAACGCTGGGACGTGGTCGCATATGCTTTCACACTCCACACCACAGAGGAACAGGTCGAGATGGGACGATCCATTTTCGAGCAAGCCTGCGCCGACTGTGACAACGTATTCAGCAATCAGGAAATGATGTCGGCGCTTTCGCCGGATGCGATCGTTCGCATGATACGCGAAGGCGCGGGGGATGTGCCCGCCTTTGGAGCGGATCTGAACGATGATGAAGCCTACGCCGTGGCGGCGTACGTCCGCACGTTGACCTTTGCGCCTCCCGCCGCGCTCGCAGTTGAATCTCCAGCCGAGACTCCCGTCCCCGCCGCAGCGGAAACGCCATCCGCGCAGGAGACGACCGAGGCGGAGGAACAGGCTGAAACAGAGTCCGAAGCGGAAGATGCCACAACGGAAACCGCCGAAGAAGCGGAAGAAGTCGATCCCGTTGTGGAAACCGCCAGCGCGGGCACCGTCAGCGGATTGATCGAGAACCGCACAGGCAGAGACCTGCCGCCCGGTCTCAACATCACTCTGCGCGGCTACGACCATGGCATGGATCCCAGCGCCGGACCGCAGGAGATCGTCACGCTCGAAAGCGAAGTGAACGCAGATGGAAGTTACGCCTTCGATGATCTTGAAATATTCGAACGGCAAATCTTTATTGCCGAACTCGAAGTGGACGGACTGCAGTACCAATCCGAGTTTGCGGTCGTGCCGGCGGATGCAACCGAACTGACACTGCCGACCATTGTTGTGTATGCCACCACCGAAGATTTCAGCGATCTGCAGATCAATTCCCTTCAAATTTTCTTTGACCTTGCCAGCGAAGGCACTGCGCAGGTCTTCGCGGTCTATACCATCACGAATGTCGGCGACCAAACCGTGCTCGTTAACATGGGCGACGGTCAGAACGTGCCGTTCATTGCCTTCCCTGAAGGCGCCAGCGGACTTGGGTATGAAGCCACACAAGACAGCGCGCCGTTCATCCCCACGGCTACCGGTTTTGCCATGCCGCCCAACGACACGCCTTACGGTTTAATCGCGTTCTCGTCTCTGCCGAAGACAAGCGAAATCGATATTTCCCAGCCCGCGCTGCTCCCGATCGGAGAGGTCTATCTCTTCCTGCCGGAAGGTGTGGATGCCACCGGCGCCACGCTGACGGATAACGGCATCCAAGCCATCCAGAACACCAACTTTCACGTGTACACCGCCAGCGCGTTCAACAAAGGCGAAACCCTTGATTTCAAACTGACGGGCAGACCGACAAACACTGCAGTCGCTCCCAACCCGCTTCAGAACCAGACCCTGCTGCTTGGCATCGGCGCCTTTGGCATTGCGCTTGTGCTGGCTGGCGCATGGATGTACATGCGCGACAGGAACAAGGTGGAAGAGGACGAAGAGGAATTTGAAGAAGAGGAAGAAAGCGGACAGGATGAATTCGAAGACTCTGAATCCATTGTGGATGCGATCATCGTACTCGACGACCTGCACCGCACAGGCAAACTCTCTGATGAAGCCTACAAACAGCGCCGCGCTGAATTGAAGGCATTGTTGAAGAGAAAAACTCAATGATCGAAGTCAAAAAGCTTGTCAAACGCTTCGGCTTGAAGACCATCCTGCGCGGCGTGGATTTTAACGTCCAACCCGGGGAATTTGTGGCGCTACTCGGACCGAACGGAGCAGGCAAAACCACCTTCCTGCGCATTCTCGCTTCGCTCTCCCGCCCCAGCCTGGGAAGTGTCAAAGTGGCGGGACACTCACTCCCAAACGAATCAGCGCAAGTCCGCGCGAGGCTGGGCGTGGTTTCGCACCTGCCCCTGCTCTACCCCGACCTAACCGCCGAGGAAAATCTGCAATTCTATGCGCGCATGTATGGGCTTGTGGATTTCGCCCCACGCATCACAGAAGTCCTGCAAATGGTCGGGCTGGAGGCGCGGCGCAAGGATCTCGTCCGCACCTTCTCGCGCGGCATGCAGCAACGCCTCGCCATCGGCAGGGCGGTCATCCACGACCCGGAGGTGGTCCTGTTCGATGAACCCTACACCGGGCTGGATCAAGATGCATCCGAAATGCTGGATGAAGTTCTGCGCTCTGTCGCCGCCAAGGGACGCACCGTGGTCATGACCTCCCACGACCTCGCCCGCGCCGAAGATCTAGCCACCCGTTTTGACATCCTTTCGCGCGGGGTGATCGCCGCGTCCGCAACGCGCAGTGATTTCAAAGACACGAACCTGCTCGATTTTTACAAGAAAGCATTGGCAGGTTAACCCATGGCAAATCCACCCATCACCGCAACCAAAATCGCTGATAAGGACAAGCAGGCAATCACTGCCAAGCCGTCCTTCTTCAAAGCCGTTATGGCAATCGTTCAGAAGGACCTTTCCGCCGAATTCCGCTCGCGCGAACTGCTCTCCGCCATGCTGGTCTTTTCCATGCTGGTCATCCTCATCTTCAACTTCGCATTGGAATTGAACATCGAAGTGCGGAAATCCGTCGCCGCCGGCGTGTTGTGGACGACCTTTGCTTTTGCAGGTACGCTCGGTCTCAACCGCTCGATGGCGGTCGAAAAGGACCGCGGCTGCATGGACGGGCTCCTGCTCGCTCCCGTGGACCGCTCGGCGATCTTCTTTGGCAAAGCCATCAGCAATCTTGCCTTCATGTTGATCGTGGAGGCGATCGTCATTCCGTTATACGCCCTGCTGTATAACGAAACCCGCATCTTCCAACTGGATTTCCTGCTCATCCTCCTGCTCGGCTCGATCGGATACATAGCGGTCGGCACATTGCTCTCCGCCATGTCCGTGCAAACGCGCACACGGGATGTGCTCCTGCCAATCTTGCTTTTCCCTGTAGCAGTGCCCGTCCTGTTGGCTTCCGTCAAAGCCAGCGGCGGTCTGATCGAAGGCGCAACATTCGCCGAGATACTCACACCATTCAACCTGCTGCTCGCCTACGATGTGATCTTCATTGCCGTTGCTTTCATGGTCTTTGATTTCGTGGTCGAGGAATAAAATCTTCAAAATCTACATCCGTTCGGATTCATTTCTCAGCAAGTATTATGTCGAATCAGGTCTAATCCAGAAACACAAACTTTACAAAGGAGTTATCCATGCAATCCAAACCCATTGCGCTCACCGTGCTTGATGTCCTTGCCGTCATCGCGCTTGGTGTCGCTACCTACTTTGCCCTCGTCTTCGCACCCACCGAACAGATCATGGGGCAGGTGCAGCGTGTCTTTTACTTCCATGTCGGTACGGCATGGGTCGGCATGCTCGGCTTCATCCTTGCCGCGGTGGCAGGCATCGTCTACCTTGTCACGAAAGATATGAAGTGGGACCGCTTCCAGGTCGCTGCGGTGGAGATCAGCACCATGTTCTTCTTCATCACCATCGTGCTCGGTTCCATCTGGGCGCGCCCCGCTTGGAACACCTGGTGGACGTGGGACCCGCGCCTCACCACCGCCGCCGTCACAGAGCTCATCTACGTTGCCTACTTCATGCTCCGCGCAGGCATCGAAGACCCCGAAAAACGCGCGCGCTTCGGCGCAGTGTACACCCTGCTGGGCGGAATCAGTGTCCCGATCACCTTCATGGCGATCCGCCTCTTCCGCACCATCCATCCCGTGGTCATCGGCAATGAAAGCGCCGCAGCACAGGGCGGTTTCAGCATGAGCGGCGACATGGTCACTGCCATGTTGGTCTCCTTTGCCGCCTTCACCATCATCTTCATCGACCTGATGTGGCACCGCGTCCGCCTCAGCGGCTTGCAGGAAAAGGTCGAACAACTCAAACTCAAAGTTTCGATGTAATTGGAGCGCAAAAAATGGAAACTTATCCCGATACTTCCGGCTACATGATCGCAGGCTACATCGTCTCCTTCCTGACCATGGGAATCCACGTCCTGAGCATTTACATTCGCAACAAAAACCTCCAGCGCGACCTCGAAACGCTCGAGGGAATGGATACGGAAAAGAAATAATTCCAGCCGGAGAGTCCGTTATAATATAGCGGACTCTTTTTGATTCCCATGCCAAAGCGACGCTGGACCACCGGACTCCTGCTGCTCGTGATTGCCATCTCAAACATGGCATTCACGCCTGAAGTCTCGCTCGCCTCCAGCGTGGACCCGGCAACGGTTTCTGCAACCAACCCTCCCCCCGGTCCCGATCGTTTTTCCATCATCTCTGTGGAATATACAGCCTACAAATGGCATCTGCTCACATGGAATGCGAAAAAATTGGCATGTTCCATCGTCATTGACCACGACGGCATGCCGCTCCCTTGGGAGGTGTACCGCGATTGCGGGGAAACCATCTACAACACTTGGATGACCCAGCCCGCCTGCAACATCCATGATGTGAAAAATTGCAAGGGCTACTACGCCGTCCTGATTGACAGCCAGCCCAAGGAAAAAGAGATCGCGATGCAATTGCCTGCTGCCAGCGCATGGATCTCCGTGGAAGACTGCGACCCCGTGTTCAGTGCGGGAACGAACATCTGCGAAACCAAGCCGACTCTGGCCTTCAGCGGACTTGAACCCCTGCCAAACGAAACCATCATTCGCATCGAAGGGACATATGATGGTCAACCGTTCTGGTGTGATGATACTGTCTGCAAATTCCGCATCCCTGAAACTGTGGACGAAGGCGTAAAGGTCACATTCTGGGCATATTCCAGTTATGGGGATAGCAGTCCCGTGTATGAGGCGCAGGTCCGTGTAAAACGGGTGAACGAGGGCGACCCCGACCAGTTGTATTGGTATGTGGACGTGCTTTCGTCCCAATGGCAGGGATATGCGGCGACCTGTTCCGAAGCGTGGGGGATCTTCCCGCCTGTGGGAGGTGTTCCCGAATGGCTGGGCACGCCCAAACAAAGCGAAGACTTGAGCAGTGACATTCCTTATACCTATCTCGCCGCCAACCTCATCCTGCAGGGCGCAGTGGACGCCAGTTCCTGCCCGGATGGAGGCTTATCGCCCGGGAACGTCGTCAACCAGTGCGGGCTTGAGAAGGCGCGGGATGCAGTCGTTGAATGGCAGAATCAGTTCGACGATCTCATCCTGACCACTGCGCGGGAAACCAGCGTACCGGCACGTCTGCTAAAAAACCTGTTCGCGCGCGAAAGCCAGTTCTGGCCCGGCGTCTATCAAGCCGCAAACGACGTGGGGTTGGGGCAACTCACGGAAAACGGCGCCGATACGACTCTGTTCTGGAACCGCTCCTTCTTCAACCAATTCTGCCCGCTCGTCATGGACTCTGAAGTCTGCGGCGCGGGGTATGCCAATCTTGGCAAGGAACTGCAAGCCGAGTTGCGGCGCGCGTTGGTGGGAAGTGTGAACGCGACTTGCGAGGAATGTCCGCTGGGACTCGACCTGACGCAGGCGCATTTCTCGGTCGGTGTGTTCGCCCATACCATGGTCGCCAACTGCGAGCAGGCGGGACAAGTCGTCTACAATTACACCGATCAACAGCCTGTCAACGTCGCCTCCTATGAAGACATGTGGAAATTCACGCTCGTCAATTACAATGCGGGCGGCGGCTGCCTTGCCGAAGCGATCTCGATGGCGCGCGCGGTCAGCGGACTGCCGCTCACATGGGACACGGTCTCCCCGCACCTGAGCGGAGCCTGCTCCGGCGCTGTGGGTTACGTGAACGACATCAGCAAGTAGGTCACAGTAAAGTGATAACGCCGCAATGACATGCGGCGTCTTTTTTTACAAATGGACTTGTGCTAAACTTAACAAATCAATGTCGTTGCGGGCGCGAAGCAATTTCCAGACAATTTGGAGATTGCTTCGTCGGGAAGATCGCCTTCCTCGCAATGGCATGCAATCTCCGGAGGCGCCATGCTCACCCTTGTAGAAAAGATTCTCTTCGTCATTTTCACCATCGCATCCCTCTATTTCACCTACAAAGGTGTGATGCGCATCGTCGGTCACATCTCCAGCGGGCAGGGGAAAATCGATTGGTCACTCGCCTGGAAACGCGTTGGGGATTTGATCGTCAAAGTGGCGTTATTCCAGCCCGTCTTTCGCTTCCGCCTCTGGACTTCGATCCTGCATGCGCTCATCGGCTGGGGCTTTCTCTCCTTCCTGCTCATCAACCTCGCAGACCTGATCTACGCCTACACGGGTTGGCGTCTGCTAGATAACACGGGGCGTTTCGGAGACATATATCGTTTGATCGCGGACATTGCGAATGTCGCCATCATCGTCGGGATTCTGGCGATGGCATTCCGCCGCTTCATTCTCCGACCTGCGAACCTGTCCACACGTGAGACGACTCTTCTCCACCCGAAAGCCCGCTCCGGCATCCTGCGCGACTCGGCGATTGTCGCATCGTTTATCTTCGTCCACAATGCGGCGCGGTTCCTGGGCGAGTCGTTCAATTTGGCGTTGGCAGGTCACGCTGACGAGTGGCAGCCAAGCATCTCAGCCGTATCAACTTTATGGTCCGGGGTGGATGCGAATGTTTTGATCGCAGGGGAACACATCGCATTCTGGTTGTCGATTGGCGCGGTGGTCGCATTCCTTCCATACTTCCCGTATTCAAAACATATTCACCTGTTCTTTGCACCGTTGAATTTTGCGCTCAAGCCCGAACGCAAATCCATCGGCGAGTTGGGGTATATCAATCTCGATGACCAGTCCATCGAGCAGTTTGGCGCGGCGACGATGAAAGACCTGGGCTGGGAGCAGATCATGGACAGTTACGCCTGTATCATGTGCTTCCGCTGTCAGGAGGTCTGCCCGGCGTATACCACAGGAAAGCTGCTCTCGCCCGCCGCGTTGGAGATCAATAAGCGTTATCACTTCAACAACGGCGGCACGACCGATGTGGCGATGACCGAGTTGATCTCGGAAGAAGCCGTTTGGGCTTGCACAAGCTGCGGCGCGTGCGTGGACATTTGTCCCGTTGGCAATGAACCGATGCGCGACATTCTTGACATTCGCAGAAATCTTTCCATGATGGAAAGCGCGTTCCCCAAACAATTGGAGACAGCATTCAAAGGCATGGAGCGCAATACCAACCCGTGGAACGTCTCGCAGGCAGACCGCATGAAGTGGGCGGAAGGTATGAACGTGCCGACCATCGAACAGAACGGTGAACCTGAAATTCTATGGTGGGTGGGCTGTGCGCCTGCCACGGACTCTCGCGCTCAAAAGACCGCGCAAGCCTTTGCGAAGATCTTGAACACGGCTGGAGTCAATTATGCGGTGCTGGGTAACAACGAAGCCTGCACCGGTGACTCGGCTCGCCGTGCGGGACGTGAAGATATTTTCTTCGGGCTGGCTTCGCAGAATGTGGAAATCTTGAACGAGGTTGCGCCGAAACGCATCGTGACCACCTGTCCGCATTGTCTGCACACCATCAAGAACGAGTATCCCGCTTTCGGCGGAAATTATCAGGTCATTCACCACACGCAGTTGATCAATGAATTGGTCGGCGCTGGAAAGATTTCGATGAATTTAGAAGGCGATAACATGAAGATCACCTTCCATGACCCGTGCTATTTGGGACGGCATAACAAAATGACGGATGCGCCGCGCGATGCGTTGAAATCCGCTGGCGCGGAAACCGTGGAGATGCCGCGCAATGGGGCGAAGTCATTCTGCTGTGGTGCGGGCGGTGCGCAGATGTGGAAAGAGGAAGAAGAAGGTTCAGCGCGTGTGAACGTGACCCGTTTTGCAGAAGCCAAATCCACGGGCGCGGATACGGTGGCGGTGGGATGTCCGTTCTGTTTGACGATGATGACCGACGCCGCGAAAGATGGCGGCAGTGAGATTCAGATCAAGGATGTAGCGGAGATCGTGGCGGAGCGGTTGAAGACCTAGTCCCTTGCACCACAACAATCAATCCGCAGATTGCGCGGATTTCGCAGATTTTTTCTGCGTAATCTGTCAAATCTGCGGATTATGTTTTAAGGCAATCGCGCAGGCGGAGGATTCCTGTTTTGATTTCGTCTTCGTTGTAAAACGAAACGCTCATGCGGAAGTAATCCCTCAACCCGTTGCGGCTGGAGAAGC
>CAYPHR010000070.1:0-11287 GCA_964410375.1 uncultured Anaerolinea sp.
GATTCGAACCTACGACCAAGCGATTATGAGTCGCCTGCGCTAACCGCTGCGCCACGGGCCCTCGATATTAAGTATCAAGTGTCAGGCATCAAAGTGTCACGTGACACCTGGAACCTGACACTTGACACCGAACGTCAGAGCGGGAGATGGGATTCGAACCCACGAATATCAGCTTGGAAGGCTGATGCCTTACCACTTGGCGACTCCCGCGAGAGCCTGATTTTACTGTGATGCTCCAAGTCAGTCAAGCACTTGACCGTCTACCCGCATTACAGTAAAATACCACCCGCTTCAATGCCCTCGTAGCTCAGTGGATTAGAGCGCTTGCTTGCGGAGCAATAGGTCGTGTGTTCGAGTCGCACCGAGGGCGCCATTCAAACCGTTTTCCATGAGGAAGACGGTTTTTCGTTCCGTAAGCCATGCCATAATTGAGAACGTTTTTGCTTATAATGGAACCATACTATGAAAAAGAACAAACCCCATATCCTTCTTACCAATGATGACGGCATCCGCTCGCCCGGCTTATGGGCGGCGGCAAGCGAACTCTCGAAGATCGGCTACGTCACCGTTGCAGCGCCGCGCGACCAATCCACCGCCATGGGGCGCAGCCTGCCCAGCACGTCAGATGGGATCATTCGCAAGGAACAGGTGCAGGTCAACGGTCAGGAATGGAGCGTGTACGCCATCGGGGGCTCACCCGCCCAAGCCGTCCTGCACGGCATTTTGGAGATCGTCCCGCACAAGCCGGATCTGATCGTCTCAGGCATCAACTATGGCGAAAATGTCGGGCTGGGCATCACCATCTCCGGTACGGTCGGCGCGGCAATGGAAGCCGCCTCGCTCGGCTATCCCGCACTGGCGGTCTCACAAGAAACCGACGCGCATCACCACCTCAGTTACTCAGATGAGATTGATTTCAGACCAGCGGGATTCTTCACCGCCTATTTCGCAAAATTGATCCTGGAAAAGAAATTCTTCGCTGGGGTCGATCTATTGAAAGTGGAAGTACCGCGTCATGCCACGCCGGAAACGGAGTGGGAAATGGCGAGGCTTTCCCGCCACCGATACTATGAACCGGTCCCCGCTGAAAGAGAATCTTGGGATGTACCCGGCTCCATCCGCTACCGCCATGACAATACCATCGACCAGGAGCCCGAAGATACGGATGTGTATGTCCTGCGCAAGAAAAAAATGATCGCTGTCACGCCCATCAATTTGGACATGACCGCTCGCGTGGATCTACACGAACTCGAAAAACATTTTCGAAAATAAAATGACGGTCACTTGTGAAGTGACCGTCATTTTCCTTAAGCGCGGATCATCGTCAACAGCATCTTGAACTTCTGGATCGCCTTCAAGGCATGGGGTTCATTGGCGGGCATGATGATGACATCCCCCGCGATCAATCGATACGGCTGACCGGAGATGGTTACATCCGCTTCGCCTTCAATAATGTGAACCAAAGCATCGAAGGGCGCGGTATGTTCGCTCAATCCCTGTTCGATGTCGAAAGCAAATAATGTAACGTTCCCCGCATCCGCTTTGGTGATTTGGCGGCTGACGACCGATCCTTCCTGATAATTGACCATTTCAGCGAGTTTCAATACTTGTGATTTTGGCGCAGTGGACATGGTTCCTCCTGTTTATTTGGTTTCCTCGGGTGGTTTGATCGAACGGAATTCGCGGAACAACAATAGATCATAAACGATTTTCAGCCCTCCGGAAAAGAAAAAGGGCGCGCTGAACAAAACCGGGATGCTGAAAAATAACCCCGTCAACGTTGGGGAGAGGGCTGCGCCAACAGAACGGGCGATGGCGGTCACACCTGCGGCGGCGGAACGTTCGTCGGGATCAACAACAGCCACCGTGTAGGATTGACGCGTTGGGACATCCATCTGGGAGATGCTGAAGCGCAGGAGCAGGACTCCGATGGCAAGCGGAAGCGTCGGCATCAACGGGACGAGAATCAACAAAATATTGGACGGGATATGGGTGAAGACCATCGTATTGACCAGCCCGATCTTTTCAGCAAGTTTGACCGCCAGCAACGCCGAAATACCTGCGAGGATATTTGCACCGAAGAAAATACTGCCAAGGACACCTGTGTCCACACCGAATTTGACGTGGAACCAGTACGCCATGAAACTTTGCACGATCAATCCGCCCGCAAAGGCATCGATGGAAAAAAGCGCGCTGAGCTTAAAAACAACGTTACGCGAACGATGCAAGCCCAGCACTTTCTTTTGCTGCGTTTGTTTTTGAGCGGTTTCGATGGCAGGCGAGACGCCTAAAAACATGACCAGCAGAATGAGACCGCCAAGCGCATATCCCATCAGAATGGCACGATATGATTCGAGCGCCGTCCAGCCATTGGATTGCAAGACCTGCGCCAGCCATCCACTCCCCAACGCGCCAAACGCGGACGAGAACGAACCGCCCAAGTTGTACCATGCAAAGAGTTTCGTGCGTGAGCGGTCGGAGACAAGCTGTGTCAACCCTGCCTGTTCGACGGCAAGAAAGGGACCGATCTCCTTATCGTTCGGGCTGATGACGCCAATAACGGCGGCAACCGTAAGGATGATGATGTTGCTCGTCAAAATGAAAACGATCCCCGCGCCCATCATGAGCAAGGCGCCGATCAGCAGGGTGCGTTTTCTTCCAAACCCGTCGGCGTGCGTGGTCAGCCAGAGCGAAATCCCCGCATCCCCTATCAACGTGAGTGTGAATAACAACCCGACCTGCGTTGCAGTTAATCCCGCTTCGGTTAGGTACAGAACAAGAACAACTGCAAGGGAGCCGTAAAAGAACATACGGATGATGCGCGTGGCAAAGAGCAGAACAATATCCCTGCGATGATCCTTCGTCATAGCAATGCCTTCAAAATGGCGAGCACTTCCGACTTGCCGCCATATCCGTTTTCACCGCCCGGTCCCACACAGGACGGACAACCGTCCTCACATTCGCACTGACTGACCAGTTCATAAGCGCGGGCGATCAATTCATCATGGATCTCGAACAATTTCTGGCTGAAACCGATCCCCGCAGGGACAAGGTCATATAGAACGATGGACGGCAGTCCATTGACCATCGCCCATGCCGGATCAGTGTGAATTCCAAGGTCGCCGGTGTCGCACATCAGGAACAACGGCGCCAAATTGCCCAGCACAAATCCCAACCCCGCCAATCCGCTGCGGATCTTCACATTCTGCTCCACTTTGCGATGACAACTATTGCACAGCGTAGTGAGATTTTCCAGCCGGTTCGCTTCCTCCTTTAATGTGAATGCACGGAATGGGATCTTGTGATGGACATCATGTTCGCGCGTGGATTCCACCGCGCCGCACACCTGACAGGTGAATTTGTCCCGCGCGCGGACGGCTTCACGAATCTTCCTCCAGCCGGGTCCGTAGTCGTTCGGGTCGTTGGACCAGGCTCCAGTGTCGCGCAGATGCGAAAGAGTCGCTTCAGAGATGGTCAGCCAGTAACCAGTCGTCTGCAACTCGGAGGGAGGCAGATCCAACGGTTCCTGCCCCAATGTCTCGTTGGTAAACCAGCGCATCTTGCGGAATCCGACCACCTGCGTGGTGACCTGGATTTCGCCATATCCCTTGTAGCAAGCCTCCCCCCACTTTTTACCGACAGGCGACAACGCAATATGCTCGCTCACAGAGAGCACTTGGATCTCCGACTGCTGTTGGGCTTCGGTGTAATAATCCAAACTGACGGGGATCAATTGCGCCACGCGGTTTTCCAGATCAAGTTCTTGCACGAAATATTGTTGTGCCTCGTGCATGTAAACCGCACCGGGATGGATCATCCATGGAGCGGATTCGCCATCCACTGTCCCGATCGTCAGCGGCTTGCCATCTTCAGTGACACTTTGTAAAACAAACCGCTGCGGCGATGCAGAACGCAGGGAAATGTTCGCGGCGGGATACTGGTCCTGCATCCAATAATATTTTTCATTCGAGAAATGCGCTTCGCTATTGGAAACAAGAAAATTCAGATATTCATCAAGCAATTCATCCGAAATACCACCGAAGCCTTCACCCTTTTGAAAGGGCAGTTCGAACATGGCGCAGCGCAAATGCTCCAGCAGGATCAGCAAATGGTTCGGGTTGATCAGCGCCTGCTCGGGCGATCTGCCAAAAAAATATTCTGGATGGTGCGCCAGAAATTGATCGAGCGGATTGGGCGACGCCACCAACACAGCGACAGCTGGTTCGTCACCCCTGCCTGCCCTGCCCGCCTGCTGACGCGCACTCGCAATTGTGCCGGGATATCCGACGAGGATTGCCGCGCCAAGTCCGCCGACATCAATGCCGAGTTCGAGCGCGTTGGTTGCCACCACGGTTTTGACAGAGCCGTCGCGCAGCCCCTGCTCGATCTCGCGGCGTTGGTGCGGAAGATAGCCGGAGCGGTAGCCTCGAATGAAAGATGAATGAGGAAAGAGATCGCCTTCTTCATCTTTTCTTCTTTCCTCTTTCCTACTCTCCTTCAAATACGTCAGCAGCATTTCCACCGTTCTTCGCGTTCGGGCGAAGACGACGGTTTGAATATTCCGCGCGAGTAGATGATTTGCCAGCCGTACACTTTCAAGCAGACTGCTTTTCCGCAAACCGAGCGCAGGTTCCGTGACCGGCGGGTTATACATGATGAAGTGACGCTCACCGCGCGCCGAACCGTCATTATCGACCAGTTCGACAGGCTCTTCGATGAGCCGTTCCGCCAGTTCCCGTGGATTGCCAATGGTGGCAGATGCAAGGATGAACTGCGGCGCTGAACCGTAAAATTCCGCAACCCGCTTCACTCTGCGCAGAACGTTGGCAACGTGCGAACCGAAGACCCCACGATAGGTGTGCGCCTCGTCGATGACGATGAATTTCAGATTGGAGAAAAACTCGCTCCAGTTGGCATGGTGCGGAAGGATGCCGGTGTGAAGCATATCGGGATTGGACAAGACAATGCGGGCGGACCTGCGGATGGTTGGCCGGTGAATTTGAGGGGTATCGCCGTCATAAATTGACGATTGCAGATACACGGTTGACGATTGAAATGCTTGAAGTGTGGAAAGCTGGTCTTGGGCAAGGGCTTTGGTGGGAAAGAGATACAGGGCGCGGGCTTCGGGGTTGTGGAGCATTTCTGCGAGGACGGGCAGGTTGTAAGCAAGCGTCTTCCCGCTGGCAGTGCCGGTGGCGAGGATGATATTTTTACCGGCACGGATGTGAGTCCATGCGAAAAGTTGATGGGAATACAACGAGTCAATGCTGCGGGTGGATAAGGCTTCCCGAAGCGGAGCAGGCAGATTGTCAGGGAAAGGATGCGTCTGCGCGGCGCGGGGAGGCGTTGTCCGCCAGGCGGAGATGTTCGGTGCGGTGTCAACATCTTGTTTCCAAAAATCCAAAAGAGTTTGCAGGATACTCACGGCTTATCACTTTCAACTCGCGGCAGGCGTTCGTCCGCATGAAGTGTTCGGAAAGCCAAGGCGCCGATCAAGAACGGGAACCAGAAGGTTACGGCGCGATAGATGAGCGTGATCACGACCGCCTGCCCCCAACGCACATTGAGGGAGACCAATGCAAGAGGCATTAACCCTTCGACAATGCCAATACCGGAAGGAGTAGGGGATACGATCAGGAAGAGATATGCCATCGCAAACCCCGCAACGATGGTACCGGATGAAAATGGAACACCAAAAGACAGGAAAGAACAAACCAAGATCAGCATCAACAAGCCCTTGTTGAAGATGCCCCACAAAATAGGGCGAAGCAGGCTGGACGGTTTTTCGGTGAGCCCGGAAAAGCCCTCGGAAATTTCAACCGCAAAATGGCGCGCGCGCGCTTCGCTGAGATATTCATCCTTGCGAAACAATTTCACAAAACGATTAACACCGCGCGCAAGCTTCGCCAGCAGGTTTCCAAGCCGTTCTGCAGAACGGTATCCCAGATACAGCACAAACGCATAACAAACTGCAATAAGAAACAGGAAAAGAGACGCGGAAATTTCCCCGACTTCGAGGTCGTTGCGACGAAATAGGACAATGAGCCCCAGGGCAAGAATGACGAGGAATGCCGCCTGATCGAGCAGGAGGAAGAGCGCGGCAACGACGGTGGCTTTGCCAGTGGGATGTCCGCGGCGGCGCGCCTCGGCGGCGAACAGCGCGACCCCGCCCGCGCCGGCAGTTGGCGCTACAATATTGATGAAATTCGCCGCTGTGGCAATGCGGCTGAGCGTCAGAACGCTCTCGTGAATGCCGAGTAGGTGGAAAATACTCTGGTACATCCGCCCGTTGGTGATAAACCAAAGCGTTTGGATCAACAGCGCAAGAATGAAGAAACGAAGTTTTGCCCTTTCGAGCGTTTCGAGGATCGTTTCCAGTTCGCTGAAACTGAGCGCCACTACGATCACGCCGAGGAACAATACAACAAAGAAGAAGAGTTTTTTCATGGGCAAAGATGTTTCTCAAACATCCTGTCCGGACTTATAAAAATACAAGAAGCATTCTTCGTTTCTAGGGTGTAACAACTGGAAGCTGTTCAATCGGAATGGATAATTGTACAAGCGATGAATATACCCAAGCCGTTCTCCCAGGTTGATTTGGATCATCGATCAAGATCCATTGATTATCCGCTGTCCTGCCAATGATATTCGCAGATTCCTGGACTGCGACCACCCCTGATTGTGGAGCGTTAAAATCTGGTGCATTTCGAAGATTGATGGCATTTGGTCCAGGATTGATCATGACTGGAACCGGTGTGGCGGTTGGTAATACAGGTGTTGGTTGAGCAGTTGGCACCACTAATGTAATTCCCAGCAACCTCGCCATTTCAACATCATAATGGGAATGCAAGTCTCGAGCCCGGCTAATTCCGGAGTTGATCAAGTTTGTATCCGCATTTCCCACAAATGCCAGCAAAGTTTGCACAACCAACGTCATATGATCAACTTGAAGAATCTTGAGGGTTTGCAGACAGGATGGAACAACTTGATCTTCCGCCTCGCGTAAAATGCGCTGCATTTCCGGTATTACAGTTACCAGTTGAGCCTGTGGCGTATTGGATGCCAATGCCGCATAATCATCGAATTCACGCATTAACTTGTTGACCTTTGTCACTTCAGTTGGCAGATTCTCCGGCGCACACAAATCTGGCGTAGATGTGATTGCGATAGTGGGGGTTTCTGCTACAGGAGTGACATCCTGTCCACCGCATGCGGCAAGGAAAACAATCAGAACAGATAGAAGAAGCAGGTAAAGTGGATGGGGTTTCATAACACCTCTTTGGAATGGTTGGCAAGCATATATTTGCATTGTAACAAAACATTAGGGGAAACTTCATGACAGAGTGGTTGACATAATTCAATCGCTGGACCGTGATTATGGAAACAAAATCCATCGAAAAACTAGGATTTTTAGAATCATGCGACTCTCAAAATGCTGGTTACCGCTCAATCCCCATAGAAAACGAGCCCGGGAACTTCCCGGGCTCTCTTTTCTACAAAATATCTGCAATGGTCGTTGTCTCCAATTTGTTCGAGACATAATCCCGAATATCCTTGAAGACCCCAACCAGTTTTTTTTCCTTTTCGATCGGCGTGGATTCATAGAAGTTCAGGCTGACCGATTCGGTGGGTGCCAGCGCGCCATCGAACAGGCGGATGATATCTGCCAGGGGAATCTGGTCAGGGCGCTTGGCAAATTGATACCCTCCTTTTTGCCCCTTGGCGCTGCGCAGGAAATGCGCCCGCTTCATCGCGAGCATGAGCTGCTCCAAAAACTTGGGCGGGATTCCCTGCGCCGAAGCAATATTATCGACCGAAATGTAATCTTCGGATTCATGACGGGCGAGGTAAACAAGGGCAAGGAGGGCGTATTCACTGCGTGCGGTTAGTTTCATCTGATTTGCTCTTTTAAAATATGGATAGTACGCGAAATGAGTATATTGCAAATCAGGAACTTGTCAAGCAAATGGAATATTTCACAAGGGCGGTATTTCCACTTGACAAAATTCATCCGCTGAATTATGATTTCAATAAATAAAACCTATTGGATTACTAGGATTTGTTAAAACTACACCTCCGCTGAAACCTAGGTCAGACTGTTGTTTTTTTATCCTGAATACCTACTAAACCAATAGGATTTATAAAAATAAAACTATTTGGAGAAAAAACATGCGAAAAAAAACCTTAACATGGTTGTCTGCTTTTTTGGTTTTGGCAGTGGCGCTCTCAGCGTGTGGAAGCGCCGCCCCTGCTGAACCAGCCGTCCCTGAGTCGGATGCGCCTGCTTCCGCAGAAGAAAAACTCAGCGGAACCATCTCCGTCTCCGGCGCATTCGCCCTCTACCCCATGATGACCGTCTGGGCGGATGAGTTTTCCAAACTGCATCCCGGTGTGCAATTCGATGTGCAGGGCGGGGGCGCAGGCAAAGGCATGACCGACACCATCGCCGGCGCAGTGGATATCGGCATGATCTCGCGCGCCATCAAGCCTGAAGAAGAAGCGCAGGGTATCTTCTGGGTGTCTGTGACGAAAGATGCGGTATTCCCCATCATCAATGCAGAAAATCCATACGCCGAGCAGGTGATGGCAAAAGGCATCACACAGGAAGTCTTTGCGGGCATTTACATCACGGGTGAAATCACCACCTGGGGACAAGTCATCGGCGACCCGTCTGTCACCACCCCGATCAACGTCTTTACCCGCGCCGATTCATCTGGCGCTGCGGAGCAATGGGCAAAATTTGGCGGCGGCGCGGCTCAGGAAGACCTGCTGGGCATCGGTGTGAACGGTGAGCCTGCCATGCTCGAGACCATTCTCAAAGACCCGCTGGGCATCGGCTTCGGCAATCTCAATAGCATCTTCGACCTGAGCGGCGGCGGTCTTGTGCCCGGCATTCTCATCCCGCCGATCGACATCAACAACGATGGGCAAGCCAACCCCGACGAAATCTATACCGTCAAGGAAGATGCGTTCGGCGCAGTGGCAAACGGCACGTATCCATCACCTCCCGCCCGCTTCGAAAACCTTGCCACGCTCGGCAAGCCCGAAGGGTTGACCCTGATCTTCATCGAGTGGATCCTGACCGATGGACAGCAATATTTGGAAGAGGCGGGTTTCGTTCCGCTCACACCGGAGCAGCAAGCCGAGTCTCTCGCAAAACTAAAATGAGCGAAATCGAACTCACCCAAGTAAAAGTCGAAGGGCGGCTTAGCCGCCCTTCGACCCCGTCCCGCGCACGGGCAGACCGCACAGCGCGCCGCGCTTTTTTCGTTATCACGCTGTTCCCGATCCTGCTGATCGTCGTCATTACCATTGCCTTATTTGTCCGTGCCATGCCCATCCTGAGCACGTACAACCTCACCGACCTGTTATTCGGCGAAGTGTGGCGACCCAATAATGGAGAATTCGGATTCCGTCCATTCATCCTCGGCACGTTGTGGGTCACGGCGGTCGGCGTTTTTCTGGCAGTTCCGCCATGCCTGCTGGCATCCATTTACCTGGCAGAATACGCCCACGCCCGCACCCGCGCCATCGCCAAACCCATTTTGGATCTGCTCGCCGCCATCCCGCCCGTCGTCTATGGTGTGTGGGGATTGCTCGCCATCGTCCCCTTTGTGGATGACGTGCTCGCGCCTCTCTTCGACCGTTGGCTTGGTTCGACCATCCCGATCTTTTCCGTCACCCAACCGACCGGGTTCGGCATCCTCGCGGGCGGAATCGTCCTTGCAGTCATGATCTCACCGCTCATCATCTCGGTGATCTTCGAAGTCTTTGCCACCGTCCCCAATGACCTGCGTCACGCCTCGCTTGCCCTCGGCACCACCCAGTGGCAGACCATCCGCACCGTGGTGCTTCCACAAGTGACACCGGGCATCGTTGCCGCCATTGTGCTGGGCGCATCCCGTGCGCTTGGTGAAACCATCGCCGTGTTGATGGTGGTCGGCAATGTTCCCAAAACTCCCACCTCCGTTTTTGATACCGCCTACCCGCTCCCCGCGCTGATCGCAAACAACTACGGCGAAATGATGTCCATTCCGCTGTATGACGCGGCATTGCTCGGCGCGGCATTGGTATTGCTGGTGGTCATCCTCATTTTCAACATCCTTTCCACGCTGGTCTTGCAGCGATTCTTGAGGCGCAAATGAGCATAAAGAAAAAACATTTTCAACGGCGACATCTCACCGAGTTTTTCATGAAGACCATCATGCGCATTGCGCTTGTCATCGTGGCGGGCGCGCTTGGCTTAATCCTGTGGACCATCATCACCCGCGGGCTGCCCTCCCTTTCGTGGTCGATGGTTACGCAAATCCCCAAAGGCGGATATTACATGGGCAAGGAAGGCGGCATCCTCAACGCCATCATCGGCTCGGCATACCTCGCTTCGGGCGGCACGCTGCTTGCCATCCTCTTGAGCCTGCCCATTGCGCTTTACCTCAAAGCCTATCTCGGAAATTCAAAATGGGGCGATTACGTCCGCCTCGCGTTGGATGTGCTGTGGGGCATTCCCTCCATTGTGTACGGCGCGTTCGGTTTCGCGTTGATGATCATGCTCGGCATGCGCGCCTCCCTGCTGGCAGGCATCATCGCGCTGGCATTGGTCACACTCCCCATCATGACCCGCGCCATGGATGAAGTCATCCGCCGCATGCCGGTTGACCTTGAACATGCCGCGCTTGCGCTCGGCTCCACCAAATTCGAAGTGGCGATTCAGGTCGTCACCCGCCAGATGCTGCCCGGTATCATCACCGGCATCCTGCTGGCATTCGGGCGCGGCATCGGAGACGCGGCGTCCGTACTCTTCACCGCCGGCTACACCGACCGCATCCCCACCTCATTGATGAACCCCACCGCATCCCTGCCGCTGGCGGTCTTCTTTCAACTTGGCTCGCCCTACCCTGAAGTGCGCGAACGCGGATATGCCGCCGCGCTGATTCTCACCATTATCGTCTTGATCGTCAGCCTCGGGTCGCGCCTGCTGGCGTCACGCCTCAACAAGTACACCGTAAAGTAATGGAGCAATAAAAATGGACGCACATATTCAAGTAAATAACCTCAACGCCTTTTATGGCAGCCAGCAAGCCCTCAAGGATGTGAATATCGAAATCCCGAAAAACAAGATCACCGCCATCATGGGTCCTTCGGGCTGCGGCAAAACCACTTTATTGAAAACCTTCAACCGCTTTTTTGAACTCACCGAAAATACCCGCCTCAGCGGCGAAGTGTTTGTGGACGGACAGAACATCTACGACAACGATGTGGATGTCACCGAAGTGCGCAAGGTGGTCGG
>CAYPHR010000071.1:0-1063 GCA_964410375.1 uncultured Anaerolinea sp.
AAGCAGGTCTGGGGGCGGGGTGGAAGCGGCAGGCAGGTTGCAGGCGGAGAGGAACAAGAACAGCAAAATTCCCAACAGGCGGTCAATCCAATTCAAGATAGAACTCCTCACCGTGCAGAATCTTCGCGCCCACGCTTTTGCATTGCGGACAGGCGGTTTCTTTATCGCCGGGATGATATTTCAAAAAACACACCATGCACTGCTGTTCGGCGCGGACGGTGCGGACATGCAATTCCACAGTCTCATGCGAGGTGCCTTTTACAAGCGTAAACCACTGCTCCCGGAGCTGGAATTCGTCCAGCGGGACCAGTTCGCCCAATACGATGTTTATTTTTTGTACAGGAACTTGTAAAATCTGTTTGTGGATGGCGGTCAAACGCGGGTGGATGGACATGGGTTGTAAAGCGATTATAAAGTAACTTTGCTTGTCTGTTTAAAAATATCGCATTAAAATGCGCGCATGAATTTTGAATCAGGATACCAACCGCTCACCTGTGCGGAATGCGCCCTGGGTGCCGGGCTTGGGTTCGATTTCAGCATGGCGTTTCAGCCCATCGTGGACGTGAGTGATGGCTCCATTTTCTCTTACGAGGCGCTGGTACGCGGACCAGCCAACGAACCAGCCCATTGGGTCATTTCACAGGTCAACGAAAATAACAGATATCGTTTCGATCAATCCTGCCGCGTGAAAGCCATCAAAACGGCTTCCGAACTCGGCATAGCGACCTTCCTTAACATCAATTTTTTTCCGAACGCAGTTTACCAACCTGAAACCTGCATCCGCACCACCCTGCAAGCCGCAAATGATTACGGCTTCCCGGTCGAGAAGATCATCTTCGAGGTCACCGAGGGGGAGCAGGTTAGCGACCCCATTCATCTGGATGGCATCATCAAGGAGTACAAGTACCGCGGCTTTCTAACCGCCATAGACGATTTTGGCGCGGGGTATGCGGGGTTGAACCTACTCTCAGAGTTCCAGCCCAATTTCGTCAAACTGGACATGGCGCTGACCCGCTCCATCCAAAAGGACAGGGTCCGCCGCGCCATCGTCAAAAGCATCATC
>CAYPHR010000071.1:1073-11285 GCA_964410375.1 uncultured Anaerolinea sp.
TCCAAGTCTGTCGCGAACTGGATATAGAGATCATTGCAGAGGGGATCGAAACAAAGGACGAACTCGCCGCACTACGCGACCAGGGCTTGACTCTGTTTCAGGGATATTTATTCGCCCGCCCGGCATTCGAGTCACTGCCGCAGGTTGAGTTCAATTAGTTTTTTTCTTTCCATCCCTAGAAAAGCCATCCTCAGGCTGATCTATAAGCCGCATTCTGTCCAATGGATTTCTCCATCTGGGCAGTCATCTCTCTGGGCGGTACGTCTCCGCACCGCTCGGTGCAGCCTACCCGGGGCTGGTCCTTCCCACAGGAGGGAAGGACACGTAGGGAGACGAGCAGCCTCCCATCGTCCTCGGACGAAATCGCCCCTGCTTGGCCTTGCTCCCGGCGGGGGTTACCTGGCCACGCGCATTACTGCGCGCGCCGGTGGTCTCTTACACCACCTTTTCACCATCACCGCCTCACCCCGAAGAGTGAAGACAGCTGTTTGTTTCTGTGGCCCTTATCCGGCAGGTTCACGCCTCTCGGCGGTTTCCCCGCCCCGGGTGCTATCCGACGCCGTGCTCTATAGGAGTGCGGACTTTCCTCGATCCCGACAACGCAGGACCGCGACTGCCCGACCAGCCTGAGGTGAATTTATCATACACGCAGTTCATGGAGGCGTCAACGCTCCAGAGGTGGACATTTATGGAAAAGACATTAAAATAAGGATGCAGTCTCGATTCACATCATATTATTTCTTAAAGAGGAAAACCTTTTGAGCAGTCTGCCCGGAAAATTCGTCATCGGTCTGACCGGTAATATCGCCACAGGCAAGAGCGTGGTACGCCGCATGCTTGAGCATTTGGGTGCATACACCATTGACGCGGACGCCCTGACCCATCGGGCGTACGCCAAAGGCGCGCCGGGCTACCAGCCGGTCATTGACCGGTTCGGGAAATGGCTGGTCAAGAAGGATGGTGAGATCGACCGTAAGAAACTCGGCAACCTGGTGTTCAGCGACCCGGAAGCCATGAAGCAACTGGAAGCCATTGTCCATCCGCTTGTGCGTCAGGCGACGGAACTGCTTGCCAAACGGGCAACCCAGCCCGTGGTCGTGATCGAGGCGATCAAACTTCTGGACGGCGAACTGCGGAAGGTGTGCGATTCCATCTGGGTTGCAAATGCTCCGGAGGATATCCAGATCGAAAGATTGATGCGGAAGCGCGGTATGACCCGCGAGCAGGCTCTGGAACGTATCCGAGCGCAATCGCCCCAGAGTCAAAAGGTGGCGGTCGCCAATATTGTGATCACGAACACCGGTTCCTACGACAGCCTGTGGAAACAGGTCAGCGAGGCATGGAAGGAGATCGTCCCCAGCGCAAAAGAACCGGAGACGCTTGTCGGCATCAAGAAACCTGTTGCGCCAAGCGGCGAGGTGACAGTGCAGCGCGGCAAGCCGAAACATTCCTCCGCCATTGCCGAGTTGATCACGCGCCTGAGCAAAGGCAAACGCAAGATGACCAAGTCGGATGTAATGGAAAGCTTCGGCGATAAAGCCTACATGCTCCTTCAAATGGATGAGCAGCTGGTCGGCATAGCGGGCTGGCAGGTGGAAAACCTGGTAACACGCACGACCGATATTTACCTCGAAGAGACACTGGATGCGCCCAAAGCGCTTGGCACATTGGTAAAAGAAGTGGAAAAGGCATCCGGTGAATTGCAAAGCGAGGCATCCATTGTTTTTGTATTGGATGACCTTTCCGCCCAGGAAGCGATCTGGAAGCAACTGGGCTATGAGAAACGCACGCCGGAAACCCTCGGCGTGCAAGCCTGGCAGGACGCCGCCAGTGAATCCGCTTCCGCGGGAAGCACGCTCTTCTTCAAACAACTGCGGACGGAACGTGTTCTGCGACCCATATAGATATCCGCGCCGGGCAACCGGGATTCTTCCAGCCCCGATGTCCGGCAGCTGATTTTCCCAACACCATTTACCGTGACCGAATTCCTCAACAACATCTTCTTCATTTTTCAGCGCATCAGTTGGCTGAGCGTGTTCGACATCATGCTCGTCACGCTGATCTTCTTTGTCCTGCTGTATTCCCTGCGGGATACACAGGCAATGGCATTGTTGCGCGGGATGATCATGCTGGTGGTGGTATTGATCCTGTTGACCAGTCTGGTGGAACTGCCCGCCTTCTCCTGGTTTGCCCAAAACTCCCTGCCCGCCCTGCTGCTTGCCCTGCCTGTGATCTTCGCCCCGGAAATTCGCAGGACGCTGGAACGCATCGGTCGTGCCGGAACGTTGTGGACTCCCTCGGTCAAGTCAAACGGACTTGTACTCGAAGAAACCATCCATGCCGTTGTGACTTCCACGGCACGTTTGTCCGCACGGCAGCATGGAGCGTTGATCATCATGCAGCGGCTGGATAACCTTGATGAACACATCCAGACCGGCGTGCAATTAAATGCAAAGGTCACACCCGAGTTGCTTCTTCAGATCTTCTATCCGAATACGCCCTTGCATGATGGCGGTGTGATCATCGTCAATTCGAAGGTGGCGGCGGCATCGTGTGTACTCCCACTTTCTGCAAGCGGCATCCTTAACCGCACACCCGAGCGCCAGATGGGATTGCGCCATCGCGCCGCCTTGGGAACCTCAGAAGCCAGTGACGCCATCGCCATCGTCGTTTCGGAAGAAACTGGCGCGATCTCGATCGCGCACGCCGGACGCATGTTAAGGAGGCTTGACCCCGATCGGCTGGAGAATATTTTAACCGCCTTCTTTCGACCGAACGGCAGGGAGTACAGTTCCTCCCTCTTTGAGAAACTTTTACCGGGTTTGTTCCGGGGAAAAGAAAACAAATAATGTTCCGTTGGATCGCCGCAAATTACCGTACATTCCTATGGGCGTTCGCGCTCGCGGTTGCTGTTTGGATCTCCGCCGTCACATCCGCAGACCCGGATGAGACGCGCACCCTGCCCGCCCCCGTACCTGTTCAAGTCATTGGACAAGCCTCCAACCTCGTCCTGAGCAGTGATATCCCGCGCACCGTGGAAGTGACGCTGCGCGCGCCTCGCTCTGTCTGGAGTTTGATCGAAGCGGACCCGCAACTTGTCCGCGCCATTTTGGATCTCTCCGCCATGAGTGAGGGGGAACATGTGGTCGAGTTACAGATCCAAGTTGACCCGCGTCCCGTGCAGATCGTATCGGTCTCGCCGCGCACGGTCACATTCACACTGGAGAATCTGACCACCAAAGCGCTGGAAGTGTACCTGAGCATCTCCGGGGAAGCCGCCATCGGCTATCAGGTGGGAGATCCCGTTCAGGAGCCGGTGGAGGTCGTCATTGCAGGCGCCCAATCTCAGGTCGAGAAAGTGGAGCGTGCGCGCGTCTCCATAGATTTAAACGGAATCCGTGAAAATTTCGATCAGACCCTGCCTGTGGAAGTCCTTGATGATCGAGGGCAAAAGGTTGAAGGTGTGACCGTTTCCCCCGAAAGTATACATATATTTATGCCGGTTGTTCAGCAGGGCGGATACCGCGATGTGGCGGTCAAGGTTGTGACGTTTGGTCGCGTGGCAAGCGGTTATCGTTTAACCGACCTGTCTGTTTTCCCGCCCGTAGTCACCGTGTTCTCCACAGACCCGCAACTTGTAAGCACCCTGCCCGGCGTGGTGGAAACCGAACCGCTGGACCTGCAAAACGCCCAGAACGATATTACGATTCGGCTTGCATTGAATCTTCCGGAAGGCATCTCGGTCATCGGCGAACAGACGGTATTGGTACAAGCTGGCGTCTCCCCGATCGAAAGTAGTGTTACACTGGCTGGAGAACGAATCGAGATCATCGGGCTGGCAAACGGACTGACAGCACAAGTTTCCCCCACCAGTGTGGATGTGATCCTTTCCGGACCCTTGTCCCTGTTGGATACGCTCACACGGCAAAGCGTACGCGCAACGGTCGATCTGACCGGCTTGGGTGTGGGCACATACCAGATCACACCCCGAGTGGAGATCCTGATTGCGAATATCGTGGTCGAGTCGATCCTGCCAAACACGATCGAAGTGGTCATCACTCCTATCGGCACAGTCACTCCCACTCCTACGCCGACGCCCACACCGACTCCAACTCCGAGACCCTAGAATTTTGGAAAGCAAACGAATTTCATGAAACCCATTGTTGCCCTTGTAGGCAGACCGAATGTTGGCAAATCCACGCTCTTCAACCGCCTGGTTGGCGAGCGCCTTGCCATTGTGGATGAAACCCCCGGCACCACCCGTGATCGTCTCTTCGGCGATGCAGAATGGATCGGGCGCGAGTTCACCGTGGTGGACACCGGTGGAATCGACCCCTCGCACGGCGGTCGGACTCCGCTCTCAATTGGTTCTGCCGATTTTGTCGATGACATCCGCCGACAGGCTCAAGCCGCCATCCAGGAAGCGGATGCGATCCTCTTCGTCAATGACGGCGAAACCGGCGTGACCGAACCTGACCGCGAAGTGGCAAGCATCCTGCGCCGCATGCAGAAAAAGCAGCCGGACGGATCCTTCCTGCCGCCGATCTTCGTTGTGGTCAACAAATGCGAATCGCAGGCGCGGCGTGACCAGGCTGCCGAATTCTACGAACTCGGCTTGGGCGATCCCTATCCCATTTCCGCCATTCACGGCACGGATACAGGCGATCTGCTCGATGCGCTGGTTGCCTCCTTCCCGGAACAAACCGAGGAAGATGAGGACGAAAATATCAAGATCGCGATTGTCGGGAAGCCGAATGCGGGCAAGTCCAGCCTGCTCAACCGGCTGGTCGGCGAGGAGCGGGTCATTGTCAGTCCCATTGCAGGGACGACGCGCGATGCGATCGACACGACCATGGAATTCAACGGGCTGCCGATCACGCTGATCGACACGGCGGGCATCCGTCGGCGCGGAAAGATCGAAAAGGGCGTGGAGGAGTACAGCGTCATCCGCGCCTTCAAAGCCATCGAGCGCTGCGATGTCGCACTGTTGATGATCGATGCCACAACCGGCATCACCGCACAGGATGCGCACATTGCAGGCTTCGTCAAAGATCAGTGGAAATCGTGCGTGGTGCTGGTGAACAAATGGGATGCCATTGAAAAAGACAATTTCACAATGGATGCCTACACGGAAAAGATACTCAACGACCTGAACTTTGTGTCGTATGTGCCGATCCTGTACATCTCCGCCAAGACCGGTCAACGCGTGGAACAGGTGTTGCCGCTTGCGCTGCGCGTGCAGGAGGAACGCCTTGCGCGCCTGACGACATCCACCATCAATGAGATCATCCACAAGGCACAGGATGCCCATCCGCACCCATCTCATGCAGGGCGCGCGCTCAAGATGTATTACGGTACACAAGTCCGCAGTGACCCGCCAACGTTCATGATCTATGTCAATGAACCGTCCCTGATGCACTTCACCTATTTGCGCTACCTCGAAAACCAGATCCGCAAGGAGTATGGCTTCATCGGAACTCCCATTCGTATCGTGACCAAAGGCAGAAGAGAAGAATAAAGCGCAGATGTGCAGGAGCAAGTCCACACACAACATACTCATGCCCCCAAAATCCCTCATCATCGGCGACGTCATCATTCTCGCCATTCTCACCTTTATCGGATTTGCAACCCACGGGGAGACAGGTGTTTCCTATCTGTCACGCATGGCGGCGTCCTTCTTTCCCCTTCTATTCGGATGGTTCGTTCTAGCTCCCTGGTTCGGGTTATTCGATAGAGCGACCATTTCAGACCCCAAAAACCTTTGGCGCATTCCGCTCCTTTTTCTCTTCGCAGCACCGCTGGCAACGCTTCTACGCTCCGTCATACTGGCAACCCCGGTCGTTCCGCTCTTCGTGCTTGTTCTTGGAAGCACCAACGCGCTCGGCATGATGATCTGGCGCTGGATATACAACCGCATTGCAAAATAACCCGTTTCAAATAAAGCGGTAAAATAAACGCATGGACGAAACCGCACTCATTCAATCCGCGCAGAAAGGCGACCTCGACGCATTCAACACGCTCATCCTGCATTATCAGGATGTGGTCTTCAACACCGCCTTGCGCATCCTTGGCGACGAAGATCAGGCGGAAGATGCCGCACAGGAAGCCTTCATCTCCGCCTTTCGCAGCATCACATCCTTTCGCGGCGGCTCCTTCAAGGCGTGGATCATGCGCACCGTCACCAATGCCTGCTACGACGAACTCCGCCGCCAGAAGCGGCGTCCCACCACCCCGCTCGAACCGGAAACCAACGACGGCGAAGAGATCGATTCGCCAAAGTGGCTGGCAGATCCGAACATGACTCCCGACCAGCAGGCTGAAGCCGACGAACTCGAACATGCCATCCAGCACTGCCTCGATGCCCTCCCCGCCGAATTCCGCAGTGTGGTCGTACTAGCCGACATCCAAGGCATGGACTACAGCGAAGTCGCTGCCGCATCGCGCGTTCCACTCGGCACCATCAAAAGCCGTCTGGCGCGCGCGCGATTAAGATTACGTGAGTGTTTGCGTTCATTCGAGGAACTTTTGCCCGCTTCATTTCGTCTAGAAGGGGAAAGTGCCCTATGAAAAATTTCCGCGAAATCGAACACCTCTCCTCATATCTGGATGGACAGCTCAGCGAATCCGAATCCAAGCGACTGGAAACCCGCCTCGCATCGGACGCCGAGCTTGTCTCTGTTTTAAATGACCTTCGCGCCGCCCGAGGCATTCTCCGTAAACTTCCCAAACGAAAAGCGCCGCGTAATTTCACACTTACCCGTCAAATGGTGGGACTCAAACCGCCTCTACCCAGAACGTATCCCATATTCAGATTTGCAACAGTATTCGCCAGCCTGATGCTGATGCTCTCGCTGACTGTTAACGCCATGTCGCCGTATGTGAGTTTTGGCGCGCCGACGTTCGGAGCCTACGGCTTCGGCGGGGGCGGTTCTGCCGCAGCAGAAGAGATGGCAGTCGGCGGCGGGTGTGAAGGTCCATGCCCGGAACCTGCTGCCGAAGCCGCGCCGATGTTGGAAATGCCATCGGCAGAGGCGCAGGAAGATGCCGCGCGTGAAGAAGAACCATCCATGGATACGATGCAGGCGCCCAAGGAATTGGTCGAACCGGAGTCCGGGTTGCAGGACCAACCTTCAGCGCAGAGCGAAGCGCCCTTTTCCGTCGCATGGCAGATCGGATTACTTGCTATTGCCATCCTGGGCGGAGCGCTGATGTGGTTCACACATCGAGCCGCCATTCGGAAGTGGCAATAATGTTCGATGGCAAATGACAGTTCGATAAAATTTTGTCCGCAATGCGGAGCGCAGGTGAAGCACGAGGAAAGGTTCGGCATGGTGCGTCCCGTCTGTCCGCAATGCAGATGGATCCATTTTCAAGACCCGAAAGTAGCGGCGGCTGTCCTGATCGAACAGGGGAGCCGCGTCCTGCTTGTAAGACGTGTTAATGAGCCGTTCCGCGGCATGTGGACGCTGCCTGCCGGTTTCGTGAACGGGGGCGAGGATCCCGCCGAGGCGGCGGAACGGGAATGTTTGGAAGAAACAGGTTTGAGCGTGCGGGTGAAGCGGGTTTTGGACGTCGTCCCCGGGCGCGAACACAAGCGCGGCGCGGATTTCATCATTGTATATCTGGCAGAGATCATCGGCGGGGAGATGTTCCCAGCCGACGACGCCGATGCAGTTGAATGGTTCGAGCGAAGTAACCTGCCGCCTTTGGCGTTTCGTGCAACTCAACAGGTTTTGTTAAAATGAAAAGGACTTCGGACGATCACTCCGAAGTCCTTTTCATGTTCGGTCTTACGGTTCGAATTGGTAGGTGAAGTATTCGTAGGCTTCTTTCAAGTTGCCGTCGAAGTCGGTAGCGTAAAATCCGACAGCATATTCACCGTCCACCGGGTAGCGGGATTCAAACCAGAAACCCTGTTCGCCATAGGTGAAGACTGTGCCGCCCAATGAGTAATCAAAATACGGCTCGTTGTTCTCGTCGAAATAATACGCCTGTACATAATCTTCAAATTGATCGCCGATCTGGGGGGTGATACCCACCACAGAGGAAATACCGTCGCCATCGGGGTCGGGGAAGGCATAGACGTTTAGGAGGTTGCCATTCGGGTCGAAGACCAGTTTTGCCTCCATGGGCGCGCCACCCACCGGCGTATATTGTCCATACAGGGAGTAGGTTGTTACACCTTCTGCGCTCAGGTATTCATCCGGCTCGAACAGGGCGAATTCTTCATTGACGCCATCTTTCAGCACCCACAGGGTTGGCGCCCACTCGTGAGTGACCTGGATCGGGCTGGGACCGAAATCGGGCATGTTCACACCGCCTACGGTCATGGTTTCAGGCGCGATGATGAAGTATTCATCGGCAAACCAGTAGGCATCCGCATCCGGGTTGTAGAACATCAGGATGAAGTAGATATAGGACACATTGCCGGTGATGGTGGTGGAAAGTGTGAGCGTTTCGTCACCAGTAATGAGGGTATCCGAGAGTTGGATGGGCGCCACAACCAAATCAGATGCGCCGGGCGGAACCAATTCGGCAGTGCGGTTTGGAACGAATGCTTGTCCCTCCTGAGGCACGTATGCCTGTCCCAGATAATGATAGGCAAGGAATTCATCCCAGGAGGATTGTGTCAGAAAATAACCGGCATCGTCCGCATAGCGGATCGAGAGTTGACCGCTCAGTTCCGTGAGGGCGTATATTTCGGAAATGGGGAAATGAATGGATATCCCGTTCGAGCCAGCCATGCGCGCGCCGTATTTTTCCGCAATCACTGCGGCATCAACAGCAGCACTTAACTGCTGATAGGACTGGACGATGGCAGGATCGTTGGTGGTCGCCATGATCTCGGCAAAATTGACAAGGTCAATATAAGGGGATGGTTTGTTTACATCGAAGATGGTGTAATAACTGCGGGTATATTGACGTCCCTGCGCCACCCACTCCTGATTGACGTTGGTCAGGGTGGTCGTGAACTGGTTCATGGCTCGGATCACATCCGGGATGCGCGCGCTCTCGACGGCGGTCAGCGTGGTATCGGCTTCCATGTCCGCGATCTCTGCCGGAGAGCGGAAGATGGACAGAGCAACATCCTCCACGATATAGGATGAAACGATGTACTGCGACAATGCGCGTCCGTCCACTGTAGGATTTTGGACAAGTCGCTCCAGCCAACCGGCATATGCCCAACCCGGTGACGGCTCCACTTCCTGCGAGGCAACCATGTAATTGGTGTACGGATACAACGAGCCATACACTTCAAGCATACCCATCAAACAGGCGTCAAAACCAAGCAGTTCGATCTTCTGCCCACCCATACGGGATTGAATTTCAGAAACAGCATAGGTGATTTCCGGCAAACTCATGTGACCGCCGGAATCGAGGTCAGTCCAGCCAGGCGCCCATCCCGCACCATGATCGGACATGATCAGGGCGTATTTTTTGGCGGGATAGTTCTGCATCGCCCAAGTGGCGAAGTCTATCAGGGTTTGCGGGTCGCTCATGTTCGCCTCGCCGATGTATTCAACCACCGGGGAGGTGATGCTCCCGAGATCATCATCCCGTGTAACGTAGAAACGACGCGTATCCGTCCAATTCCCATCACCGTCGAAGCCGCCGGCGGCGCGGTCCAATTGCACAACAATGTTCACCTGCGGAGTCGAGCCAATCACTTCCATTTCGTTGACGTCGAACCAGATGGAACCTTCCAGAACTTCATCATCCGCGTCGGCATAGACAATGATGGTCCATTCGGGAAGGTTGGATGTATCCGCAGGGATAACAGACTGCGGCTGCTCCTGTTGGGGCATGGACGGAACCGGTACATCCCCGCCGAACAGCGAAGCTCCGTAAAAATAAAGCGCTAGCGCGGCACAGCATACACACGCCAGACAAACAACAAGAATTCCAATAAATACCGGGATGCCTACCTTTGCATTGTTCATTACAGCCTCCAATTGTTCACGCGCCTTTCGCCCGGGGCGAAAGGCGCGCTCCTCCGTGTCAATTCCAAAATGATAGCATAGTTAAAGAATAGACAGCAAGTGAACCTATGTCCTATTTCATGACGTTTTTCCCTTGACTCTCACCCCCCTAGAACTTAGAATTTGTATTACAACTTAACGGATGACAGGGAAGAGATCCTAAAGCGAAAGCAAAGGACGCCGAAGGTGCAAATCTGGAACAGGCGAACCCAGATGAAACTCTCAGGCAAAA
>CAYPHR010000072.1:0-10553 GCA_964410375.1 uncultured Anaerolinea sp.
ACGTAACTACTTAGAATGTAATGCGGGGAATTTCGTCCCTGCGCGATGCTGAACATCAGGATGAACAGTCCGCCCAGCATTGCTAGATACACAAGCGTGGATTTGACAGGCGCGGGCGTCTTTTCACTGTCCCGGGAGAAAAGCGCCAGCAGGGCAAACACCAGCCCAAACCACGTCAGAGGCGTAGTGGAAGATATCCAGTTCCGAAGATACAACCCGATGACGTCCAATCCGTTTGCGAGGCTGAAATTGGACGGCTGCAATTCCTCGGTCACATCCAGGCGCGCGCCTTGAAAAGCGTAACTGAAGGCATTGCCGTACACGCCAAACAGCATCTTCCCCGGCGCAACCCACATACCGGGCCATAGAATGAAATACACCAGCGCCGCACTTGCCAGCCAGATGGCGGCGGTCTTGACTGCATCCCATAGTTTAAGTTTGAAGACTTGTTCATTTTTTCGGAGCAAGCCGACCAAAAGCATTAACCCCATCACTCCAACCAGCACAATGGACGAGGATTTTGTCAATTGCGCCAACCCGAAGGATGCGCCGGACATGAGAAGGTAAATCAGTTTGCGGTCTTTGTTGAGATACGCCTGCATCCCCAGAAAGGACACCAGCACGAACATGGACAACATGCCTTCGTGATTGAGCAGGCGCGAATGACCAAGAAAGAACGGCGCGGTCATCGCCAGCGCAATGGAGAGGAATGCCGTGTGCTGTCCCGCCAGCAACTGCAGGAGGAAAAAGCCCAGAAGCGCCAATGCGACCACTAGCGCAGATTGGATCAGGCGGCTGGTACGGAGCAGATCCAGCGCTTCTTTGCCGTGCTCACGCATGAACTCTTCAAAATGCGGCTTGCGGACATCGAAATAGCCCTGTCCATATCCGCGGTATTCGGAGAAATAGGAGAGCATTCCGGCAGTGACAATCCATGTCGTGGTTACGGCTGGGTGATAATCGTAGATGGTGTTCTCAAAATCACGCTGTCCAAGCGCATAGTAAAAATTCGAGCCGGAGATGACCCACCACGGCTCATCCACCGTGACGACACGGTCAATGGCGATCATATGCGAGGGGACCATCAATGCGAGCAGGAGCACAAAAAACACCAGCCGGCTCCATACATTTTTATTCATGAGATTTTTCATAGATCAGCAAGCGCCTCAAGGACATCGGGCGTGAGGGAATCCACATCGTAAATCCGCACATACTCGTAGCCGTCCATCCAAACAACATGGATGGGCTCGACATTGGAAAGGATCTTCAGGTAGGTTTGGTAATGCGGGAGTTGTCCTTGATTGGCATAATAGACAATCATATAATCCGCGTTCTCGATGTGAAACAGCAGATCTTCCGCGTGATTCCCGTCCACATAATAGGGGCGAAAGGCGGTGGTGGTTCCAGAGTAGAAATAGGAGAAACATCCGCGCGGATAGTAGGAGAAGGCAACTTCGTTCTCTGCGTTCGGCATTTCGGACAGGTATTGCGCGGCATACTCCAAACCTTCACCGTACGGGAATTGCGGAAAGTCCCTGTGCCAACCGAGGGAATACAAGATTGGATTGCGGTAGGTGTAGTAATACGGGAAGAAGGAGAGCGCGCTCCATACCTGAACGATCAAAATAAAAGAAAGCGCGCCATACTGCCAGTGTATCCACGAGAAGCGGCTCCCAAACCATTGAATGAACACGAACCAGCCCAAACCTGCCAGCAGGTTTAACGCCAGATAACTGGAAAGAATGTAATGCGGAGAATTGCGTCCCTGTGCGATGCCGATCATGAGAATGAAGGCAATGGCAGTGACAAGCAACAGCGTGAACAACTGCCGATAGGGACGAACCAGCTCCCGGTCGCGAGTGAACGGGAGGGCAAATCCGAACAAGACACCGAGCCAGGTCAGGGGTGTGATCCGGTAGAGCAGCACACGGGTCACTTCCCATAACCCAATCAAATTGGTGTCGAGACTGAAAGCAGCGACATCTAACTCTTCGGTGATCTTCAGGCGCGCGCCTTGAAAGGCGTAACTGAAGGCATTGCCATACACTTCATAAAGCATTTTGCCGGGCGCAACCCACATGCCGGGCCAAAAGACAAAATAGGTCACGACCAGCGCCGCGAGCCAGATCAGGAAAGTTTTTGTACTCCCCCAAACCGCTTTCGGGATCCCGTCATGCCGCTCCTGATAGATCTGGATCAACAGCAAAACGCCGACCGCCACCAGCATGGCGATGGCGGATGATTTCGTCAACTGCGCGAAGCCCGCCGAAACGCCTGAGAGCAGGAGAAAAAACAATCGGCGGTCTTTGGAAAGATAGATCGCAAGAGATAGAAGGGAAACGATGACGAACAGCGAAACCATCGCTTCGTGATCGAGCATGCGCGAGTGACCCAGGGAAAAGGGATCGAACGAAGCGAAGAATACGACAAAGGCAGCGACAAGTTTAGGAATAAGACGCTTGAGCAGGGCGTACAACACAAGGAATAAAAAGACCACGACAAGGACCTGGATCAGCCGCGAGATCTCCAACAGTTTTAACGGATCGTATCCATGACCATACATGAACGGGTCGAGCCGCCCTTTTTCATAATCGAGATACCCTTGACCAAATCCGCGAAATTCCGGAAAGTACGCCAGCATCCCAAAGGAGATGATCCACATGGTGGTGACAGCGGGCTGATATTCGTACACGGTCTGGTCGAATTCCCTCTGCCCAAGCGCGTAATAAAAATTCGCGCCCTGACTCAGCCACGACGGTTCATCCAGCGTAACGAACGACCCGATCTGTGGAAGGCGCGGCGCAAGCAAAACGACCAGCAGCACAAAATAAATGGCAATGTCAGCGAACTTTTTACGAAGCATGCACGGGATTATACCGCAGGCACTTGGACAAGCCTTGGGTGGTAAAATCGCATCATCAAGGATGAAATCGTGAAAGAAACCCTCAAAAAAATTCTTCAAAACCAAAAGATCACCATCCCCAGCCTGATCCTCCTGCTGATCCTGCCGGCGTACGGCTTGCTCGTTCCGTGGATGGGATTTTACTGGGACGACCTGCCCTTCGCCTGGTTCCTGCATTTTTTCGGTCCTGTTGAATTCATCGAAGCCTTCCGCCCCTTCCGCCCGCTGCTCGGACCAATCTTCACCGTCACCACCTCCATCTTTGGCGGACATCCGCTCACATGGCAGATCATCGGACTGGCAACCCGCTTCCTGCTCGGACTTGGAGTCTGGCACCTGCTTCGGATGGTTTTCCCCACCCGAAAACGGGATGCACTCTGGGCTGTGTTGTTCTTCACGGTCTATCCCGCCTATGGACAGCAATGGGTGGCATTCACCCACGTCAACCAAGAAATCATTCCGCTGCTCTTTTTGCTATCATCGTTCATCCTGAGCATCTGGCTTCTCCGCAACGGACGCGACTCCAAGCCTTTAATCGCACTTGCCCTGCTGTTGCAGGCATTGGGACTATTTTCAACTGAATATTTTTTTGGCTTGGAAATCCTGCGCTTCTTCTTCCTGCTAGTAATCTTCGCAGAAACGATCAAAGACCGAAAAGAACTACTGCAAAAAACGGGGAAACAATGGCTTCCCTACTTTATTGTGTGGATACTGAACGCTGTCTGGACGTATTCGTATCATCAATCCACTGCTTATGATTCGTACAACGTCAGCGTGCTGTCCAGTTCCACCCTGTCACCGCTGGCGCTTGTCAACGAGTTCATCACAACGCTCTCACTCTCCGGATTTACTTCCTGGCTGGGAACGTTCAATATCTTCTCCGCCATTGACGGATCTGCCACGCAGACTATTGCATTCGTGATATTGCTCGTCACTGCCATTGTCGTTTACATCGTCATGCAGGCGCAACCGAACGATAAGCAGACCTCCAATTCATGGGGCTTGTGGGCAATGGGAATCGGTCTGGTCGGTATTTTCGCGGGCAGACTCCCCTCCTGGGCGGCAGGTTTGCCCTTGAAAATGGAATTCGACTATGACCGCTTCTTTGTCTCGATCATGCTTGGGGCAAGTTTATTCGTCGTGGGGCTGGCAAGCCTGATGTTAAGAGAAGGGAGGCGCAAGGTCGTCATCCTGAGCATCCTGATCGGCATGTCCGCAGCATATCAATTTACGGTCGCGAATACCTTCCGGCGTGACTGGGCAAACCAGCAGGACTTCTTCCACCAACTTGCATGGCGGATTCCTGCCTTGAAGGAAAATACTGCACTGCTGACATATGAGTTGCCATTGAAATACGCTTCAGACCATCAGTTGACCGCATCCCTGAATTGGATGTACGCCCCCGACCTGGACAACCGCGACCTGCCATATATGCTGCTTTATTTGAAAACAAGATTCACGCCCGCGCAGATCCGCGCCAATCAACCGATACAAGTCGAGTATCGGACGGTGACTTTCAACGGCTCAACCTCCAACAGTGTGGTGATCTACAAAGAGGCGGACGGCTGTCTACGCGTGCTCGACCCGGTCTACGGCAGCGCAGAGACCGTGCCAGGCGCAAGTTTTTACCTGATCGATGCCATTCCGTTTTCCAACCCGAATGAATTGATCTCGGACTCGCCCGAACCAGTTTTGGATGAAATTATTTTCGGAAAAGAACCTTCGCGCGGATGGTGTTATTACTACGCAAAAGCGGAATTGGCACGCCAGCAAGGAGACTGGGAAAGAGTCACAGCCTTGTATAAAGAATCGCAGAGGGCAGAGTTAAGCCCAGCTCTGCCGGTTGAATATCTGCCCTTCATCGAAGCCTTTGCATTGACGGGCGATACGGATACCGCCGTCAAACTAACCGAGCGCACGATCAAAGAGCAGCCGGCTTTATGCCCCGCGCTTGCATCGCTCTGGATTCGGGTCTTCCAAGAAATAGGACTTTCTGAAGACAGCATGCAACTTCTTCAAAAAGAATGCGCGCCTTGATTCTCTTTTAGGGGGCTGGTGGAGGACAAACTAATTCCGAGGGAGGGAAGCGGTGATAGATATACGCCGGTTCCAGCGAAATGACGACCAGCGCATCAAGGAATTGATCCTCCCTGCAGCCGATCACCACCACATCGTTTGCATGCAGGGAGAAATTCGGATTCAAGCCTGCGATCACCACATTCTCCGTACCGCTACCAAACGGACCGATCAGAATGAACGCCAGCCGCGCATAATCCAATGGTTGATAGGGATAGATCCGCTTCGGCTCGCCAACCCCGGCAATGAAATAGCGCGGATAGAGCACCCTGCCCATGAGTATCCGCGATTGCGGCTCGGATAGAAACTCCGTTAATTCTGCGGGGGCGATCTGCGCCTGTTCAAGCCATCCGTGTTCCTCCAGCATGGCAACAATCTCATCCTGCGATGTGGTCTGATAGCGCATCTCGAATGGCGTTTCTGCCAGCGGCACAAGCGACCCGATAAAAAGAATCAGCAAAAACGCCGTAACCGTCTTTGAATATTGAAATGGACGCGGCGGAGGGACTGTCGCGTCGTTCCCGGGCAGGTCAACAGCAGGGACGATATTCCCCCACCGCAACAGCCAGTATCCCAACTGGAAAATCCCTACCATAAAATAAAAGGCAACGATCCAATCAACAGGGACGATATACCGTCCGCCGGAGGTGAATGCCAGCGCGTTGGAGGCTCCATATGCCAAAAAGATTCCAACCGGCAGGATGCCAATCAGCTTATTACGCCGCCATGCTGCGCCAATCCCCAGCGAAATCAAAATCAGATTTACAACAAGGAACCACTTTCCGTTCGCGGAAACGCCCTCGCCCAGCCAATTCTGCTGCCAAAAAGGTTCACCCTCCTTGACGGTATTCCACACTCCATCGAAGGTAAACGAGGAAGGAAAGAACAACACGGACGTATATAGATTATGGAAAAAGTGGTTGAAAAGCGAACAGATACGCGAATCACAGACATCGATCTGTAGAGCAGTTGCGAGCGGCTGTGTCCTTATACCCTGTGGAACAATGCTGGCATGAAACTTTTGCGCCGCATCCGACGCCAAGGATGATGGGACATGCGCATCATCCTGTATCCCATAGCGCTCCTGAAGGATCAACTGAATACGGTAGTAATAGATATAGAACATTGGAACGCCATTCTTTTGGTTACGGATATCCCATGGTGTAGTGGCAGCCAGCATCCCTGCAACCAGCACCAATGAGCCTGCAATCCGATAGTTCCAATTCATGCGTATGACCGGAACGACGATGAACAGGATCAACAGCGGTGCAAGCAGAAATACATGCGTCCGCAGCATCAAGGTCAAGCCGAGCATGCCGCCCGCCCACATTACCAGCGACAATCTATACGGGTTCTTCAACCACTTCACAAAAAACAGGGTCAGGAACAAAACACCGATCGCGGCAGGGAAATCCGTCAGCATCATTTTAGGGCTGGCGGTATCGATCCAGCGGGCGGCGATGATCGCGTTCAGTCCGCGCAGGGAAAGCAACGCCGCCACAGACAAGCCAAATGCGCGGCTGTGCAACTCCCTGCCCAGCAGATAAATGACGACCGGAAAGACCGCAAATACCACTGCCTGCGCCGCCATCACACGCTCTGTATCCTGCCCAACAAAAGCATGCAGGTAAGTCAAGAAAGCGCTGTACAGCACGCGGTCAAAATATTGCCCATTGAAAAGCCCCTGCCCGATCAGCGCAAACTGACTGCCAATATCAAAAGTCGCGCTATCGGAATACGGGTAAATCGCATTATTCCCCGCGCTCGGGAAAAAGTAATTGGAAGCCAGCGGCTCGCGCGCCCATAACCAGGCCGTCACCACCCATATCCCAATACAAACAAGAACGTCCAACCGGCGCTCGTTCTTTATCTTCCGCGTATTCTCCATCCACAACGCCAGCGCACCGAGCAACGCCGCAAACAAAACCTGCGATGCCAGCACCGGCACACCCGCGCCATACCAGTAATCTTCCCAATGGCGGACCCCAAGCCCGGTGACAGTCATCAGGATGCCAATTACTGCAAAGATCGCCAGAACGACCAAAGCGGACCAAAGAGCCGTTCTGTCTTTCAAGAGAATGGACTGAAGAGATTCCCGCTTCCTTTCAAGGATGAGAATCAGCATCATGACCGCGCCGACAACTGCCAGCCAGACCAAGGCGGGATACACTCTGGAGATATACCCGGCTACCACCCCTGTGAGACGATAGGATGGAATGAACAGCAAAATCCAGCAAACCATAAAAACGAAGAAAACCACCCAGAACGTTATCGCGCTCGTCTTATGCTCATGGAAGAGAACCAGCCAAAAGCGTTGCGAATGTTCGGGTCGGCGAAGCAGGTTCAAGGTCAGGATAAGAAGCGACAGGAACAGGAGCAAGAATCCTGCTCCAAGAACAATCCGCTCCAGAGAGTATCCCAAAAAAACAGCGTTTTTCGGGTCTGATGGCGCACTCATGACGCTGAAGAAAACAACCAGCCATCCGAGCGCCAAAAAGGAGGTAAAGATGGGAGAGCGGAAGACGGCAAGTTTATACATCATCGTCTCCGGCAGGGAGTTCCTCGAGGCTGGGTTTGGGTTCAAACCAAAGCAATAACGCCGCGCCAAGCAAAATGATGACGGCAAAGACAAGCAGCGCTCCCCAAGGTGGAAGATAGAGCGTCAGATAGGCGATCAAACTGACCAATAGAGACGCCAAATGGACCGTCAGGACAGCGTTTCTGGGCGAGAAGCCGAGGGCAATGAGACGGTGATACGTGTGGTCACGCCTGCCGCTGCCTATCACTTGTTTTCTTTTTAAGCGGGAGAACGCCACAAGCGTGGTGTCGAAGATCGGAATCCCCAGCACCATAATGGGAACGATCCATGATGACTCGGGGCTGCGGTCAAGAGGGGTATATATCATGCCGAACGAAGCCAGCAAAAAACCGATGGGCTGTGTTCCAGAATCGCCAAGGAAAAATCTGCCTGCAATCCTGTTCCAGTAGTATAGCGACACACAAATCCCTGCCAGAACCGCAGACCAAAACGCAAGGGTGGATTGTCCTGCCAGCACAGCAGCTCCAAAAAAACAGATGAAGGCGATCACGCCCAGCCCGGCGGCAATGCCGTCCATGCTGTCTATCATATTGAGAGCATTGGTGATGCCAATCAACCAAAACAGGGTAACAATGATGTTCAAGAGTTGGGCAACCTGCGGGGATATGTACCCCGCAATGGAGAGAACATTCATGAAGTAGACTTGGACGCCAAACCAGATCAGAATGCATGACGCGATCAATTGTCCAAGCAATTTTGGAGCAGCCGATAATCCCTTGCGGTCATCCCAAATGCCAAAGAGGAAGATCACTGCCGTTCCGGCAAAGACGACCAATATCTCGCGCGATATCCACGAACGAAAGAACAACGCTGTGATCACGAGTGAAGCGACCAGCACAAAACCTCCTGCCAGCGGCGTGGGGCGGGCATGGATCTTGTGAGATGCCGAGCCAGGGATGTCCATGAGGTTCAGGCGTTTTGCCAAAAGCATGGCAGGATACCCCAAGCCGAGGCTGAGCAGGAGGCTGAGAATGAAGGATGAAAGATGGCTGACCATATTGCGCTAGTAGTTTATCAGAATCCACCAAAATGCACGGAGTTCCCCAGAAGGATGGTTTGCGTGAAGCGATCATCTTTGTTGCAGTTCAGCCATCACGTTGTTTGATCTGCCGATATATGGGAGAAGTAAAAAAACGCAGAGCGCTCTGAATATGCAGAAAAAGATAGTATGGGTTTTTCCGGCTGGATCGCTGCGCGTCATGCCGAACCTGGAGCTGCGTATCCACAAGCAACTTCATTCCGCGCAAACGGGCACGAGTGCAAAACTCCACATCCTCGAAGTAAAGACGATACCTTGCATCCATGCCGCCCAATTGCCGATATAAATCCGATTTCATCAGCCAGAACATACCCGCCACCCAATCCGGCTGGACCAGCCCGTATTCATCGGGCTGAGCCGATTCGAACTTGTGACCGGGCAGGCGGCGGCGAATAATCTCCGAGGGAGAAGGCAGGGCGCGGAATGAGTCTTGTATCTTCCCGGTTTCGTCAACTATTTTGGGCGCAATCAAATCCCCCTGATGACTCTGGAGGCGGGTCATCAATCCATCAAAGACCGGACCTTCAAATATCAGATCGGGATTGAGGATCGAATAATATGCGCCTTCTGCCATCTCAAAGGCTTGATTATGGTTGTGCGCAAAACCCATCTGGCGCTGGTTTCTCAAAACATGCAGGGACGCCCATGGAGATGGATCAAAATCGGGCAGATCATCCTTCAAATTGTCAGTGAGTATCAACTGAAAACGCTTCGTATCCGGTTCATGCTTTTGCAGGCTGGGGAGCAGACGAGAGAGTTCTTCGGCATTGCCGTGGCTGATGATCGAAAGAGTTACAAGAGGCTGGGCCATCATTTCACCCTATTCCGTTGCATGAACTCCCGATAGGGCTCCAACAACCCTGTGGACATGACCTTCCATACATCCCCCGTTTTTATTTTTTTGTTCTGCTGGATAACCTTCCTTTTTCTAAGGACCTTCGGCAAGCCACGGACCGCATCGAACATTGCCTTCCACATCACCTTGCCTTGCCCGCGCAAGGTGAGATAGGCGACAAAGAAAAGCAAAGTCGCAATATGAAGCGGCAAAAGCACCCAGATCAATGGAGACGGCATATTCTTGACAAAGGTCCAAACCAAGTTGCGATAGCCGTAATAGACGGAGAAATCGCTGCGTTTGCCGGTGCTCCCGCTTCCTACATGATGGACAACTGCTTCCGGGACATACAGGCATTTGCCTCCACCCAAGCGCAGACGGAAGCCCAGATCCACGTCTTCGAAATAGGAGAAGTAGTCCTCGTCAAAGCCGTCTATCTTTAGGAATTCGTCACGCGAGTACAGGGCGGCGGCGGCACAGGCACTGAAGACTTCCTTCTTTTCGAGAGCATGAGTCGTTGAAAGAAGTTGATAGGCATTGCGCCATGCCAACCCGCTGATGTGATAGGCGTCGCCTGCCCCATCCAGAAGGTGAGGCGCATGATATTGAAGCTGGCGGGAGGAGAAGAAGCTGAAGCCCGGGGTTTCCCCCGCTGCTCTCAGAAGATTTTCAAGCCAATCCGGTTCGGGGTAGGCATCGGCATTGAGCAGAACAAGCCAGCGTCCCTGCGCCAGACGCGCCCCAATGTTGTTGGCAGACGCAAAGCCGAGATTGGAGGGCAGATGCTCGAGTCGCAGGGGAAAATCAAATTGGGTTGTTTTCAACAGATCCAAGGAATCATCGGTGGAGCCATTATCCACGACGATGACTTCGAAGTTCCGGAAGGTCCCATGGGATAATGCAGATAAACACTGTGAGAGATGCGCCCCACTATTCCAAGTAACCAAGATGATGGATGCCAGAGGTGGATTGCCCATGCGAATATTATACGCGGACATTAGGAATGGTTCGATCAGACAACTTGGATGGAGCCTTGGGCGAAACAAAAAAATAAACCTGATAATGGGAGTAGATCTCAGGTCGTACCCACCTTTTCGAACTT
>CAYPHR010000072.1:10563-11194 GCA_964410375.1 uncultured Anaerolinea sp.
AAAAAACAAAAAATCCCCCATAATTGTCACTATACGCCCAATGACCACAGCCAACAACAAAGTTGTCTCATCCATGAAATTGCTTAATAAAAAAAGCAACACCAATTCACGAATTCCCGTCCCTGCTGGAGCTCCCGGTGTAACAAGGCCAGCCAGCCAGGCAATGATATAGGAACCACAAAATGCCGGCAATAAAAGAAGAGTTATGATACCAGGCGCGATCGAAAATAAAACTCCTACAAATACAAGACCTGAAACAATGAGAAAGATCGTTTGAAAGATAAATGCATCTGCAAGGGATGAAGACCAACGTCTAAAAAAAAGAAACATCCCTCCTGTAAGCGCTATGAACAAAGCCAATGACAACCAAACAGAGAAGTCCGCAAAATAAAGTGGAATAGCAAGAAAAAAGAATGGAATACCAACTACCACTATCAAGCTAATTTCCCATGCGGCGGATTTTGCAAGCACCCAAGCCGGAAAACATGCCCGAATCTCCCACATTCCGGTGCTGTTGCTCACCGGCTTCCGTGACGCCGAGAAAATCGAAGCTGCGTTGCGCACGCCGCGCACCGAGTTCCTGGCCAAACCCTTCCTGGTGGAAGCGCTGAAAGAGCGCGTGCGTAACATG
>CAYPHR010000073.1:0-11186 GCA_964410375.1 uncultured Anaerolinea sp.
TCGATTTCAAGCCCGTAGTGCTGGCAGATCTCTTCTATGGTGCAGAACTTGTTCATGGAACACCCGATGCAGTCCACCCGCAGGTCGAGCAGGGCGCGCGCTGTCAGCGGGGAGGCGGCTAACAGGTCAGCGACCAGGGTCGAGGGGGAAAGAGGCGGGCGTTCCATGTCAGATTAGTGTCCGCTTCCGGGCGTGATCTCGCCGTGGAAGATGTCGGGATTCTCGTCGCCTTCGACCAGCAGGAAAGCCGCCAGTCCGCGCTCGAGCCTTGAGAGGGCATGGTCAACCAGAATGTAGTTGCCCGGCACGTCGAGTTTGAATTCGACCATGGTCGCGCCTCCGGGCGGGACGAGCGTGGTCTGCACGTCGGTCAGCGGATTGGATGTGAGCGAAGCCTGGTCGAACACGCGGTCGAAGATCTCGCCGATGACGTGGAAGGACGAGGTGAAGTTCGGTCCACCGACGCCGAAGTAGATGCGCACGGTCTCGCCGACGTTGGCGCGCAGTTTGTACTCTTCAGTGGTCAAGCCCATGGATGCGCCGTTGAAGATGAAGTATTCGGGATTTTCGTTCAGCAGTTTGTCAATATCGTCGGTCAACATGCCTTCGGTGCCGAAGGGCTGGGCGGTGTACAGTTCGCCCTGCATGACGTAGAACTCGCGGTCAACGGGGGGCAGTCCGCCTTCGGGTTCGACGAGGATCAAGCCGTACATGCCGTTGGCGATGTGATGCGCGACCATCGGGGTGGCGCAGTGATAGACGTACAAGCCGGGGTTGAGCGCTTTGAAGGTGAACATGGTGTCGCCGCCGGGCATGGTCTGGGTGGCGACTGCGCCTCCGCCGGGACCCGTGGTGGCGTGGAAGTCAACCGAGTGCGCCATCATGCTGTCAGGCAGGTTCTTGAGATGCACTTCCACCGTGTCGCCGACGCGCACGCGCAGGAAGGGTCCGGGGACGGTTCCGTTGAAGGTCCAATATTTGAAGGTGGTGCCGTCCGCCAGTTTGCCGACCAATTCCACGGTTTCGAGTTCGACGACAACGGTTTCAGGACCGCGATTGCCGATCGGGGCGGGGATGTCGGTTGGGTGGCGGATGATATTCACAGCGTCCATGTCAACAGGACCGGCGGCGGTCACAGGCGCCGCATGTTGGACAGGGCTGGGGCTGGCGTAAGTGCCGCCGCTGGATTGAGCCGTTGAAACGCCGGAGCCGACGATGAACTTGCCTTTCATGCCAGCCTGAATGTGACCGGGAACGGCGCAGTAGTATTCGAACGTGCCTTCCTCACTGGCGACGAATTCCACGGTGGTGCTTCCGCTTCCCATGAAATCTTCCGATTGGACGTTGAAGGCATCGAGGTAGAAGTTGTGCATGGCGCCTTCGCCGCTGGTCAGGTGGATGCGGACGGTGTCACCGACGTTGGCTTTCAGATCGGGGTTGATGATGCCGTCAATGTCACCGCCCCTGCCGATGAAGACCATCTTGCCTTCCGCGAGGTTGCTTTCAAGTGTGTATTCGACCAGTCCGCCCGTGGCAACAGCGCTCATGGACGCATATCCCGTGGCTGCCTTGGCATTACCGACCAGCAGAACGCCTTGCATCCCAAGCTTTTTGTGGCTAGAGTCGTAGTAATCGAGCGAAACGTCCTCGGCGGGGACGGTGAACGTGACCGAAGTGGTTTCGCCTTGTTTTGAGACCTTGCTGGAGTTGACCTTCAGGTCAGGGAAGACGATGTCATGCGTTCCCCAGCCGCTGTTGACGAGTATGACCGTGATCCGCTCGCCGGGTTGGGCTTTCAGGTCGGGGTTGACGACGCCATTAATATCCCCATTCACGCCGACGAACACGAATTCACCGTTTCGCATGTCCGTAGTAAGCACATATTCCGTATTGACAGGGGCATGTGCTGAAGGGATACAGGCGCTCAGCAAGCCCAGAATGAGGATGACGATCCAAAGAGTTTTAAGGTTTTTCATGGAATTTCTCCTGATGTTGGTGTGTTGCGCGGCGGAATTCGGATAAAACGCCGCTGATTTGTCCCCATAGTACGCCTTTTACCCCCGGCTGTCTTTGCGCTGGCGCAAATAGAAAACGGCGGGTTTTACCCCGCCGTTTGGAAAACGATCCGCAGATTTTGCCGATTTTTCGATCTGCGCGATCTGTGTAATCTGTGGAAAAAAACTGCTATTTCAACAAGTCATCTGCGATCTTTACCAATCCATGCGGCTCGCGGATGATGACCTGTTCGCGCCCGATCTTCAACAAGCCGTTGCGTTCCCACTCGCTCATTGTGCGGCTGACCGTGAACAGCGTCGTCCCGCTCATCTCCGCCACGTCCTGCCGGGTGAGCGGGATATCGATCAGGATGCCGTCATCGGTCTTTTTTCCAGAATCAGCCGCCAGCTTAAGCAGGATGCGCGCAATGCGTTGCTCCACGCGCCCCGTCACCAACGCCTGCTGGCGTTCCTGCAATTCCGTAATATATCCATGCATCAACTGCATTGCGTTCATCGCTATCGAAGGTTCGCTCTTTGCCAGTTCGCGCAGGTGCGCCGTATCCCATGCCATCGCCGTGCTGTCCTCCTCCGCATGGGATGTCGCCGGGTAACCCGCCTCCGGTTTCAGGATCGCGATCCCGCCGAAGGTTTGCCCCGGCGTCATGATGCGCAGCGTGATCTGCTGTCCGTTGGGCGCGATCTGCACCATCTTGACTCGTCCGCTCACGAGGACGTAGGCGTGAACGGCAGGGTCGCCCTGCATGAAGAAGAACCCGCCTCCTTCCACCGAGCGCAGGATTCCGCTTCCCAAGACCTGGTCGAACCCCTCGGCACTGATGTCTTGAAACAGGTTCGATCCGCGGATGAGTTTTTGTGTTTCTTTATCCATGATCGCGGATTGTAACCCAAACTGGATAAAACTTATCGGAAATTGGGCGGGAAATCATGGTTTCGCATGTTGATGAGTGTGTTTGAACTTTTTGATGAACTCTTTTTCTGCGGAGATCGAGCCGATCAGGATGATCTCATGCTCAGGGGTCAGGGGCATGTGTGGGTCGAATTTGAAATCCATCTCTTTGCCCTCTTTTATCGCAATGACCGTGCATCCCGTCTCTTCGCGCACCTTTGCTTCGGCGAGACTGCGTCCGACAAGCGCTGGGGGAGTTTTTATCCGGAAGGCGTCCAAGCCCTCGGCTACCATCAGGACACTGCTTTTGTCCAACAAGTTGAGGACGGCACTCGAACCCAGCGAGGCATAGGACATGACAAAGTCCGCGCCGGCGCGTTGCAGGGTGGCGATGTTCCGTTCGCGTGTGGCGCGGCTGATGATCTGGATATCCGGGCGAAGGCGGCGGCAGTAGATGGTCAGGTAGATATTGGTGTCGTCGTCGTGCGTGGTGACAATGACCGACGGTGCTTCCTTGATGCCAGCCTTCATCAGGACTTCCAGTTCGGCGGCGTTGCCGATGATGTATTTCTCCGGGTTTCGGTTGCGCTCTTCCTGCTGTTCGATGATGCGGTAATCCAGTCCGCGCTCGCCGACGCCGCGCCCGGCTGCCCTGCCCACGCGTCCGCCGCCAATGATGATGACCGGCGCATGGGATGTGTTCCCTTCGTCGTAATATGCCCGGTTGTATTGATAGATGCCCTCCGCCGTGCCCGCCATGACCAGCACCGTGCTGGATGTGATGCGCGTATCCGCATGGGCGGGCTTGAACTCGCCTCGTTCCCAGACGCCCAATACGGTCAGACCGTAGGTTTCGCGCAGACGGCTGTCACGCAGGAATTTTCCTTCGATTGCCGTATTTTTTACGGTGGATTCGATGATGAGCAGTTTATCGAAATTCCCGATGACGTGCGTCAGGCGGTCATGTCCATGCACACGCCGCGCCAGCGCCAGCCCGAGCATGTCCGCGACTTGCAGGACGTGGTTACAACCCGCCAACTCCAGAATATCGACCGAGGCGGGCGAGTTCGCGGTCGCAATGATGGGCACCTGCGGAGCGACCTCCCGGACCGTAAATGTGACGTTCGTGTTGATCATGTCATTCCGTGTGGTGACGACCATCAACGCGTTTTCGGCGCGCGCCTTTTCGTATGTTGCGGGCGAGTCCAGGTCGCCGACCATGACCTGATAACCCTGGTCGTTCAGCGTCAGCGCCTCGGTGATGTCGGGGTTGATCACGACATAATCGTATTCGTACTCCTCCAGTTTCTTGATGAGCGAACGCGCGATGGGGTCCAGCGCGGTCAGGATGATGTGGTTATGGATTTCCGGCGAAAGCCTGTCCGGCGCTCTGGCTGCCGCCTGCGCTTTTGTCCATGGCATGTAAAAGAATTCGATGAAAGTGAACGGGAGCAGGATCAACAGAAACACCACGCCGCTCATCAGGACGATGCTGGAAAAGATCCGACCAAGGTCAGACTCGAAGGTGATGTCACCAAACCCGAGCGTGGACATGACCGTTAATGTCCAGTAAAAACCGGTGATCCAGCTGTACGAACGTCCCTCGAACGCCATGATGTAATGGAAGAGAATGCTGTACAGCGTGACAAGTCCCGCCAGGATGCCGAAGAAACGCATCAGGTTGATGACGTTTCGGCGCGCTGGACGGTTGCGCAGGAAATAATAAAGATGGGTTGGGAAGGATTTCATGGGGAGATTTGATTCTGCAGGACTTTCTGGAACGCCCGAAGCAGACTGCCCCTTTGTTCGAATCCCGACGCGCCGAGGTCTGACAGCGCCAAAAAGACCTTTTCCCTGCACCGACACAGCAATCCGCCCGCCAGCCGCGCGAGCGTTTCGGTTTCCACCGCCACTTCGTCCGCATCCGTCCACACGCGCCCCGCTTCCCAATGACGGGACAGAACAAACGGCTGTGTCAACGGCTGGGACAGGCGTTGTGCCCAACCGTCCGAGCCGGGATCGAGCCAGAATTGCACGCTCACCGGGCGGTTCATCATCAGGAAACTGTAGGCAGGCGCGACCAGCACGGCATTTTTATCTTCATTGCGCCACGATTCCAAATATTGCGCTGCGAGCACGCCGTCTTCCAGCATGGCAATGTATTCCCGTCCGAAGTCAAGGCTGGTCAAACCGATCGGCTCCATCGCGTTGCGGAATTTTTTTATCGACTCGACCAAACTCGCCGCCACGCGCACCGCATCGAGGTTGGTGTGAAACCCATAATCGGGCTGCGAGATGATTTCGCCGAAAAGTTTGCGCATGAAAAAATCGAGTGGTAACGGCTCGGACATGCGGTAGTCTTCCAGCCAGTTGCGGAGCTGGCTGTACCGTTCGCCCAGCGCGTACGTGACGCGTTCCTGTATGTCGGGTCTGATCTCATCGAACGCGGAAAGCCGTCCATCCTTCTGGCGGTAGACGATCTCGGTCAGCAGTTGCGCGCGGACAAGGTCGGTATTCAACGCGAACATCAACGTATGAGCCGCGTCGAATTTTGGCGGGCGGATGTTCCATTGCGGGTGCGCCAGCGCGGACAGCGTCAGCAGGGTTTTGCTCGCAGGTTCATCGCGCAGGGATCGGGACGGGCGATGCGTCCGCCACGGGATGCCCGCCGCCTCCAGCCGGTTCGTGATCGAGAAGCGCAGCGCATCCGAGAGATACGGCGCAAGGATGACGATCTCGGAGGGCGGCATCCCCTCCAGCAGGGTTTGGATCTTGGCAACGATGGCATCCAGCATTTCGGGATGAAAATGCGTCATGATGAATTCCATCGCGGGCAGTTCGCCGCTGGTTGTGTCAGGCTCGCTGTGCGTGATCGCCGAAACAAGCGCATTTGATAATTGAATGACATTTTCGGATGAGACGAATGACTCGTTCAACTCGATAACCTGATGACATCCCTCGCTCAGCGCCGCGCCGGAGGCTGGGTCGCCGCCGAGGAAACTTCGATACCCCGCATCCTTGTCATGGATCAACAGCGCCGAGTCGAATTCCGCCAGCCACTCGCCGATGATGTCATGCGCGCGCGGCAGGTCTTCTTCCACGTTGTCATACACGAGATGACGATATGTGCGCATAAGATAGCTGCGCACTTCGTCGTTCCGCCACAGGATGTTCGTGAAGATTTCTAGTTGCAGCGAAAAATCGAGCAGGTTGTTGGCGAGACAGTATTCACGGAAACGCGCAGCGCATTCCTGCGCGTCGGCGTAGATGCGGCGCTGGGCGGGGTCGCCAAACCAGGCGGAGTCCAGCCGCGCGCCGATCTCTGTATATGGAAAGCCGACAGCAGCGGCTTTGTTCAAATTATCGATGATTTGGGAATACAACCGGTTGCGGTTGATGGTCAGCGATTCGAAATAGCCCTGTTCCAACAGCGGACGCACCAGATGCGCCATGAAGTATTGCGCGGTTTCGAGCGTAAGGAACACAGGCGGACGTTCCGGGTGATGAAACCCAGCCTGTTCCGCGGCATACGACCAGAACAGGTCGGTCATGCGCCGCGCCAAACCGCCGATCGTCGCCGAGGTGACCTCGCCGCCTGCCATGCGTTCAGGGCTTTCCAGCAGGTCGAGATACGGCTCCTGCAACGTTCTCTGCGGAGTAAGCAACAGGATCGAATCGGCGGGAACGCCTTGCGCCAGCAAGAACCGCACGCGCTCCACGCCTGCCGTGGTCTTGCCCGTCCCAGCCGCGCCGGAGACGAAGAGTTTAAGGTCAAGGGGAGATTCAACGATCTGACGCTGCGCCAGATTGAGGTTTTGCATGAAGCGAATGTAAATTATCGGATGAGTTTTGTCAATGAAAATTCGCGCATCCATTTATCGGTCAAGGTTGTTTTACGGCATGAATTAAAGTATAGTTGGTCAAATTTACAGCACGATTGGGTAAATCACACCAACTTTTCAGGAGGTAATTTCCATGCCAACCCAAATGAAAGCCGCCGCCCGAGGCGGCATGTCCGCCGGTTCGAAGGGGACGGTGTCCTATGTCAAGTTTTCCGACAAATTGACCGGCTCGTTGAACGATATTGTCAAGATCATCGAAAGCAACCGGCAGATGATCGACTCGATCCAGGAATTGGCGCTCGAGCTGACATCCTCGCTGGGATCGCTCCATGCGCTTACTTTGAAATATGCGAAGACCGCCAATCAGATCCTGGATGTCCTGCTGCCGCTCATCAAGAACCTGCCGCTCATCCCCGCCAATGTGAAGCAGATGCTCGTCAATCTGGAAGCCATCACCCAGAAGATCATTGACAACGAAAAGACCACCGAAAAGACCATCTCTGAAGTGCAGACCGGTTTACGAACGGGAGATGCGAACAAGCTCAAGGCGCATGTTGGGCAGATCCAATCGGTGACGAAGATCGTCTCCTCGATCATCCCGAACAAATAAGCCTCTTTCTCCGCCGGTCATTGGTTGCCGGTTTTGAGATTTTTTCCACCCCGAAAGCGTTGACAGGTCAGCCCTCTCACATGTATAATATCGTCCGCTTCAGCCCCGGAGGTTCGAACCGGGGCGGTTGCCTGTAAATAACCAGCTTCCCCGCAGTTTGGCGCAGAGTGAAAGTTCTCCGCAGGACGCGCGGCGAAGTGAATGACTGGAGAAAAAGAAAATGAGATTTGCAATCGTCGAAAGCGGCGGCAAGCAGTATCGCGCTGTCGAAGGCGCCACCATCGAGGTGGACCGCCTTGCCCATGAAGTGGGCAAAACGTTTGACTTTGAGCGTGTTCTGCTCATGGCTGACGGCGACGCCGTCATGATCGGAACGCCCACCGTCGGTGACATCAAGGTATCCGCCACGGTTATGGGTCACATCAAAGGTCCCAAGCTTGTCACGTTCAAGTACCGCCCCAAGAAGCGCATCCGTGTGAAGAGCGGACACCGCCAGCAATATACCCGTTTGATGATCGATTTCATCGGCAAGCCCGGCGAGGAACCCAAGAAGAAGAAGGAAGCTCCCGCCAAGGTCGAAAAGGCGGAGGCGAAGGAAGAAGCCAAGGCCGAGAAGCAGGAAAAGGCGCCGAAGGAAGCGAAGAAGCCCGCGGCGAAGAAATCCACTTCCGCCAAGTCGTCTGCAAAGAAACAGGCTGAATAGAAGTAGAGTGAGGTAGAAATGGCACATAAAGTAGGCGGCGGTTCAAGCCGCAATGGTCGTGATAGCAATGCCCAGCGTCTGGGTGTGAAGCGTTATGCCGGTCAGTTCGTGCTGGCTGGAAATATTCTCGTGCGCCAGCGCGGAACCAGGATCAAGCCGGGCAAGAATGTGTTGGTCGGCAAGGACGATACCCTGTTCGCCACTGCGGACGGTGTTGTGATGTTCGATGTTGTGCGCGGACGCAAGCGCGTCAACGTCGTGCCTGCCGAGGTGGAATAATGAGAGCTGATATTCATCCCACCGTGTTTCAGGCGCAGGTGACCTGCGCTTCCTGCGGCAATACCTGGGTGACCACTTCCACCAAGAAGGAATTGCGCATCGACGTTTGCTCCAATTGTCATCCGTTCTTTACCGGTGAATCCGCGAAGATCCTCGACGTGGAAGGTCAGGTGGACCGCTTCTACAAGAAGCTTTCCGCGCGCCAGACCTATGTGGAACAGCAGAAAGCCAAGGAAGCTTCCCTGAACTCACTCGATCGTTCCATTGACGATCTCGCCCTCACCCCGCGCGCAACGGATTCGCTCAAGAAGGCAGGCATCCTGACCATCGGTCAAGTGCTCGATAAACTTGCCGAAGGCGATGCCGCCCTGCTTGCAGTTTCGGGCTATGGTCAGTCTGCGTTGACGGCGACCAAGAAGAAACTGCGCGCATTGGATTTTGAACTTCCCGAACCGCCCAAGGTCGAGAAGGCAGCCAAGGCTCCTGAAGCAAGCGAAGCAGCCGAAGCGACCGAGGCGGCTGAATAGAGCGGCTTTGTCAGGCGGGGATTTCTCAGGTAAACTTACGGGCAGACGCGAAAGCGTCTGCCTATTTTTTTGAATTGGGAGAATCACGGAATGCGTCATACACACGGTTCGATCGAAGTTGTCTGCGGTTCGATGTTCAGCGGGAAAACGGATGAATTGATCCGCAGGCTGGTGCGGGCGACGATCGCGAAGCAGAAGGTGCAGGTGTTCAAACCTGCCATTGACATCCGCTATGCGGTTGAGAAGGTCGCTTCGCACACAGGTTCCACGTTTGATGCCATTCCCGTCGAATCGTCTGCGGATGTCCGCTCGAAATTGGATGCGGACACAACCGTCGTCGGCGTAGATGAAGCGCAGTTCTTCGATGCCGGTATCGTGGCTGTGGTGCAGGAATTAGCCGCGCGCGGCGTGCGCGTCATTGTTGCCGGTCTCGATCAGGATTTCCGCGGTGAACCGTTCGGCTCCATGCCCGTTCTCATGGCGGAGGCGGAGGACGTGACCAAACTCCATGCCATTTGCATGGTCTGCGGCGGGAACGCCTCACGCACGCAGAGACTGGTCAATGGTAAGCCCGCCCGTTATGATGAACCAATTGTCATTGTGGGCGCATCCGAAATGTACGAAGCACGCTGCCGCCAGCATCACGAAGTCCCGCGCTAGCCGAAAGAAGGAGTCAGGCATGCAAAACTATCAGGATGTTCTTAGTGAAATTCTCATAGAAGCCGACGTGCTCCAGAAACGCGTGAAGGAACTCGGCGCGGAGATCAGCAGGGATTATGCTCAGACCGAACTTCTGCTCATCTGCATTTTGCGGGGCGGTGTGCCTTTTATGGTGGACCTCAGCCGTCACATCACAGTTCCGCATATGATGGACTTCATGGCGGTCTCATCCTATGGCGCCGGCAGGCGCGAATCGAGCGGCTCCGCCCGTGTCACCCTCGACCTGCAAACTGATATCCGTGACAAAAACGTCCTGCTCGTTGAGGACATCGTGGACAGCGGACATACCATTGCATCGGTTTTGCAAATGCTCGAAACCCGCCATCCGAAATCGCTCAAAATCTGCACCCTGCTCGATAAACCCGAACGCCGTGAAGCACACGTGCCGATCCATTACCTTGGCTTCACCATTCCCAATAAATTCGTCTTTGGTTACGGACTCGACCTCGACGAATATTTCCGCAACCTGCCGTTCGTCGGCGTTGTGGACTTGAACAAATACAAGCCGTCCGAATGAACATTCAAAGGGGCAGGGGATGACGGACGAGAAAAAACACAACGATCAGCCTTCCCCCTATGCAGGTCGCTGGGTTGCCATCCTGCGCGGGCGCGTCGTTGCACAGGGCGGCACACCGGAACAGGCGCTCCGCGCATCGCAGTCCAGCCGCTTCAAGGAAAAACCAGAGATTCAATTCATGGCCGTCCCTTTTTTCATTCCGCCTCTTATTGACAGGATAAAAGATATCCTGCCGCCTGACCAGGAAATTTACCTCGTCGGCGGCGCAGTGCGGGATTTGTTATCCTCCCGCCTCTCTCCCGACTTTGATTTTGCCCTGCCTTCGAACGGCATTTCCCTCGCCCGAAAAGTTGCCAACGCGCTCCATGCCGATTTTTTGGCACTTGACGACGAGCGCGATACTGGACGCGTCATCGTCACAGACGAGAATGGATCCCGCATCTTCCTTGACTTTGCCACGTATCGCGGTGCCAACCTCGACGAAGATCTGCGCGCCCGCGATTTCACCATCAACGCCATTGCCTACAGCCTGCAGGACGGCACGTTGATCGATCCGACCGATGGCGGGAATGACATCCGTGCCAAAGTCATCCGCGCCTGCTCGCCGACTGCTTTCACTGACGACCCGGTCCGTATCTTGCGGGCGGTGCGGCAGGCGGCGGCATTCGGCTATACCATCGACAAGACCACGCGCGAGTGGATGAAGCAGGCATCGGGTCAGGTGGGAAGCGTTTCCGTTGAACGTCTGCGCGACGAGATCTTCAAGATCCTGAACGGACCGAAAGCCAGCGCCTCCATCCGCGCTTTGGACATGCTCGGTGTGCTTTCGCACCTCATGCCTGAACTGCTCAAGATGAAAGGCGTGGAACAGTCGCCGCCGCATGTGTATGATGTGTGGACGCACACCCTCGCCGTTTTGGATCAACTCGACCAACTTATTGCATCCCTGCGCATCGGCTATGACGCCGAGTCCACCAGTGATATGTACACAGGTTTGCTCAGCGTACGCCTCGGACGGTACCGCGAACAGTTGGCACGCCATTTTGCCAGCCCATTGAATGTTGACCGCCCACACCGCTCCCTG
>CAYPHR010000074.1:0-11040 GCA_964410375.1 uncultured Anaerolinea sp.
CGCGCTCGCCGTGCCAGATGGTCTCGTTGAGATTTGAGAACACCACTTTTTCACCAAACGATTTTGAGATATTCGCCAGTTCCAGCACTTTATTCGAGCCGCGCCAGCCGTTGAGCTGCCCAAGGTCCATGCGGCGGCGGTCGGTAATGGGCTTTTCGACTCTATCCATCTTGTCCAGCCGCTTTTGCATGGATTTGGCTTTAATGGCAAATTTTTCGTTGTCATACACCTTAGCCCAGACCGCAAAACGCTTGATGGCAATTTCCATGCGCGTGATCTCGTGCTGCTGAGCGCGAAACAACTCTTCCTGCCGAGCCAACCGCATCTCTTTATCCGCAATGTACGATGAATAATCGCCCTCAAAAACGGACATCTTCCCGTCTTCCAATTCGGCGATGTGCGTGACAACCTCGTCCAGCAGATAACGGTCGTGCGAGATGATGACCACTGTCCCGTCATATTCGCGGATGAGCTTTTCGAGATAGACCTTGCCCGGCAGGTCGAGGTGATTATCCGGCTCGTCCAACAGCAAGACATCAGGTTTGACAAGCAACAGCCGCGCCAGCCCGACCAGTTTTTTCTGTCCGCCGCTTAACACGGACAGGGGTTTGGTCAGATCACTTTGGGCGATTCCCAGCCCGAGCAGGAGGACGCGCACGCGCGCGGGATACGAGTCACCACCGAGGGCGTGATATTCTTCAACCAATTCATGCTGGCGTTCCAGCGCGCGTTGTAACTTCTTCTCGTCACCATAGACTTCAGGGTTGCCCAAACTTTTTTCCACGCGTTCCAACTCCGCATGGACTTGCGCCACGCGCGGGTTGCCTTCCATCGCGGAGTCGAGCGCCGTCAGCGTAAGGTCAAGCTCGGGTTGTTGGGGCAGGTATCCCGTAGTGACGAGGCGGGCGCGGGTGATGCCACCGCCCAGTTCGGGAGCATATTCTCCTTCGATGAGTTTGAACAGCGAAGACTTCCCCGCGCCATTCGCACCGATCAAACCGATGCGTTGCCCGCGCTGGATCTCCCAGTTGAGATTCTCGAAGATGCGTTTGGCGCCGAGCACTAGCGTGATGTTGGAGAGTTGAATTTGGATCATGGTATTCCCTTTGAGTGACAGTCACGTTACAAACGTGACCTGCAAGTTAAACAAAAACGCCGCAGGCGACCTGCGGCATGTGAAAGTTGATACAACGTTCAGCGTACAGGCGCGATTCGAGGAGGCTCAGCAGAGGTAAAGCCGTTGATCGCCGAAGCGAAGGGAGATTGACCTGCACAAAATTTGTAACGCATGTGCGCGATTATACCTGATTTTCTTCCTTGAGCAATTCGTCGATATGATCGAGCACTTTGGGGTTGCGCACGCCGCCATAGAGGATTTGCGCGGCGATCTCCTTATCGAGTATTTCGCTTGCGCCAAGTTCACCGGCGATCATCTGCAAGATCTTCTGGTCGCATTTATTGAGCAGGTCTTCCGCAGTCTTCACGTCTTCGGGCAGCCACATTTTACGGTCCCAAATGCGTTCCTTCGATTCGCTGTCGAACTCGAAACAAAACGTATGGAAAAGCTGGTGCATGGCATCCATCACCAGCGCCGGTTCGATCTTCGGCGCGGCGTTCGCAAAAAAGGCCTGCACGAACTCCCGCAACTGGTTGAACGTGAAATCGGGATTGGCTTTCACAATCTCGAAAATCTTGTACATGATGAGCGGGCGATGCGCCGTCGGCGTCATGCGGATCTTGTGCCCTGAAAGGATGGTCAAATAGCGCTCCAGCCGTTTCTCCGGCGGGATGGGAACGGGCGTGCCAAGGGTCGGGGCGGGACGCGGCGCCTCCGCCTTCTTTTGGGTGGACTGCTGTTTCTGTGACGTTTGATTCCCCCCGCCGTTCTGCCCCGCTTTCTTGACCTTGTTCACACCCTGCCACTTGTCATAGAAGACGAATTTATCGCAGGCATTGACAAGGTACTCCGCTGTCGTGCCGCTGATCCCCAAACCGATCACGGTCTTGCCCTGCGCGCGCAGACGATGCACCAGCTCCGTGAAATCCCCGTCACCGGAAGCAAGCAGGACGTGCGTGAACGAATCACTTTTGTTGTATAAAAGCTCCATCGTATCTAGCACAATGCGGATGTCCGCCGCGTTCTTGCCGCGTTTGCTGTTGACGTGGATCAATTCCACGCCGAGGCTGAGCAGTTGACGCTGCCGGCTGGAGGCTTCCGCCCAATCCGCATAGGCGCGCCGCACCACCACCCGCCCCACCTGTGAGGCATAGTTGAAAATGCGATGCCAGTCCACATCGACAGTTTTGCCGAAGGTTTCCATTACGCTTCTTTCGATATTGTCATAATCAATGAAAACAGCTACCTGTGTATCCTGTCCCATATAAAACTCCGAATTTTTTCAAAGTATAGCATAGGCATAAAATTCTGTGGCAAAATAAGGTCATGCCCATCCAATTGACCACATTAAGCCAGTCATCCTTACAGGATTACAACGATTGTCCGCGCCGGTTCGAACTGCGCTATCGTCAACGGCTGGCATATCCCGCCATCGAGACCGAACCCGTGCTCGAAAACGAAAAGCACCTGCAGGAGGGCGAATATTTTCACCGGCTGGCACAGCAATATTTCATCGGCATCCCCGCCGGGCAAGTGGCGAAACTCGCAAATTCGGACAACCTACAGCGCTGGTGGGAAAATTTTGTAAAGTCGGATAGTCTGACCAGCCTCACGGGTTTAAAAAATCTCAAGACCGAGGTCACCCTCTCCGCGCCGTTGGGGAAGTTCCGGCTGGTGGCAAAGTATGACCTGATCGCCGTTGATAAAGAAAAAATCATCATTTACGACTGGAAGACCTATCGCAAACGCCCAAAGAACGAGTGGCTGGCAATCCGCTGGCAGACGCGGGTGTATCGCGCCTTGCTTGTCCATGCTGGTTCACATCTCAACGGCGGCAAGTCCATTCAGCCCGAGCAAGTCGAAATGCGTTACTGGTTTTCGGATTTTCCGAATGATCCCGCGGTCTTTCCTTATCAAACCGACCAGTTCAAACGGGATTGGGATGCCCTGACCCGTCTCGCCGGGGAGATCGCATCCGCTTCGGACTACCCGAAAACGGATGAGGCGGCGAAGTGCAGTTACTGCCCGTATCGTTCCTACTGCAACCGCGGCATCCGCGCAGGCGATGCGCTCGACGCCGAATTGGAAACCGAAGCCGAGGAACTGTTCGACATCAATTTCGAGCAGATCGGGGAGATCGAGTTTTAAAAAGACGAATCCCCTGCCCCTCTCCTTTTGTGGCGCGTGTCCCCAAGCAGGAGAGGGGCTTTTTTTATTCTATTGCCAGGCAAGCGCGCCCGCCCTGCGGTAGTTCGCGGCGAGCAGTTCAAGGTCAAGGACGTTGATCACACCGTCGTTGTTCAAGTCCGCTACGGCGGGGAAAGAGGCGTTGTAGTTCATCCCAATGGTCAGCGCATCGAATTGATCGATCACGCCGTTCCCGTCAATATCGCCCGCCGGCAGGCTGACCGTCGGCATGGTGGTGATGACACCGTCCGTCAACGTGATGGATGCCTGCGCATTCAAAAATCCTGCGGCAGAAGCAATGATGGTGTACGCGCCGCCTGAGATCGGAATATTGAACGTCCCATTCGGGTTGGCGATCTGGGAGACGACCAATTGATTGCCTGCATCGTACAACTGAATGGTCACTGTTTTGCTTGCAAGCACCTGCCCGTTGACAACAGCCGAGGTGGGAATAACCCCTGTCGGCGAGGGAGCAACCCCAAGGATTGTGACACTGTCAGCAATATAGGCAATGGGATCCAGGGTACCCTGTCCGCTGGAAACACGTGCCGTACACTGAACGGGTGTCTGCCCGGGCTGCAAGCCGCGCGCCATGAAGGTAAACACCGTGCCGCTTGTTGTGGCTTTATTGCCATTGCTTCCTGCTACAGCAAGGACGAACTGTCCGTTTTGCGGACCGTTCATCGCAGAAACCGGATCAGGTCCAAAGAGGCTGGCAACCAGCACATTGCTGGCTTCCAACAGCGTCGCATCATACGTGCATGTGAATTCCGCGCTTGTGTAACCGTTGACCGGCACGTTATACAAGCCGACCGTCACCAAACTTGATTCACCGATCGAAAGCGTGGACTGGATGACATCCGTCCACACATATGGACCTGTGGGAGTCGGGACGGCGGTGTTCGTTGCAATCGGTGTACTGGTGATGATGGGCGTTTCCGTGAGCAAAGGCGTCTCGGTTACAAGCGGCGTTCCGGTTGTGACCACGGTTTCCGTCATCACCGGCGTGGATATCGTGCCCGTGGCTGTGATGATCGGTGTCTGACTGCCGGAAGGGGTTTCGGACGCAATCGGAGTTTCAGTAACAATGGGGGTCTCCCCGCCGCCCGGCAAAGTTGGTGTGGCGGTTACGATGGGCGTCGCCGTTCCAGATGTATCTGTGCCTGTGGGGATGGTCGGGGTCGCTGTCGGGCTTGAACCCGCCTCCCTGGTGGCGATCAGATTATAGTACCCGGTCCCTGAAGCGGATTGGATCTGGACAAAGTAGGAACCGGCGGGCTGGGTCGAGGTCAACGATCCGCTGCCGCGGGTAATCTCATTCCCGTTCCCATCCAGCAGGACAATGACCGTGGCAAGACCCATGCCGGTGGGATTGACCGTTATTGTGAAGGTCGTCTGTTCCAGCAGCAACAATGACCAGCGCTCATGGCGATAGGCATCCACACTGCCGGAATATTGGGTATCCCAAGCGATCGGTCCGCGGGAGACGATCTGCAGATCGGGAATGTTCATGAGCGGTTGAAGACGCCCGACCGTGGTCCCGCCTTTCGAGTAGGTGGTCACATTGGTCAGCGCATTGAAGTTGACCTTCCAACCCGCAAGGAGCGGGGTCATCACGCTGGGGCGGAGGACAAAGTGCAGGTGCGGTCCGGGGTGTTCATTCCCCAAACAGACCTGTGCATTCGCATTGTTATGAATGATCGCCAACCGCTGATTCCTGCTGACCTTATCCCCTTGCATCACTTGAATTCTGTCGAGATGCCAGTACTCCGAGGTCCAGCCATTTCCGTGGTCGATCTTTATAAAGCAACTTCCCACTTGCGTAACTGTTCCCGCAGCCACAGCGGTCACCCAATCATTTGATGTATCTTCCCCCACTTGCATGATAACGCGCGGGGCAAAATCGATCGCTCCACCGAGCCCGTAATAATGCGGACTGGTGGTCGCTCTTTTGGTGCCGTTGTCCACGCCGTCGTATGCCACCCATGCGCGTCCCTGCTCCCACGGAAGCTGGAACATATCCGGCGGCGCGGATGCGGAGGCAAGCGCCTGCACTCCCACCGGAAAGGCGGAGAATAGCATGGCAAACAAGACCAGAACACGAACCGGCATTTTGGTTTTCATATTGACCATCCTGTTCGAACGAAACCGCACAAGAAATGTCTCATCAACCCGTTACCTGTTCGACCCGCTTCCCTTAAGAATCCGAATCAGCACAAAAACACCGATCAGCATGAAAAAGCCGATGACGCCAAGAACGATGGACATTTCCGTCGAAAGGCGGAACGGTGAATCCGCCTCAACACCCAGCGGAAGCGGGGTTCCAACCAGAGGAATATCCTGCGGAGTGCCGCGTTCCCCGCTGATAGTAAGCGGGATTATCCGTTCCTCCACAGCAACCCCCTCCAGCGGAGCGGCGAATCCCGATTCATTTTTGACCGCCAACGCCGCGCTTTCAAGTTTCACATCGGTCTGGCAGGCTCCCAGTGTGATGAAGCGGACTTCCGCCACAACACCGTTCGCAAGTTGAGGAGATGTGCTGGCAAAGGTCGCATCCGCAAGTCCCGCTCCCTGTGGCAGGAGCAACCCGTTCATGCCGGGGACCGGGCTGGCGGCATTGACCGGCTCGAGACAAGCCGGGTCATAACGGATCTGAATCGTAAATCCCTGGACAGGCGTGGCGGAAACCGCATGGACAGTGACAATGAGAGTCTCGCCGGTCTTGAAACTGTCAGCGCTGGCGGTGATCCAGATACTTTCCGATGCCTGCGCGCCCGCCGAAGGTGCAAAAAACAGACAGAATGCCGCGATGAGAAAAGATGCAATTCTTTTCATTAAGTACTCCAAAGGGGACGTACCGACCACCTGCCAGTGCGTCCCCTCGTATGCAATGGTTACTGCCAATTCAACGCGCCGGCTTGACGATAGTTCGCCGCCAGCAATTCGAGATCAAGCACATCGATGATGCCGTCATTGTTCAAGTCGGCGGCATCCGGAGTTGACAATCCATAGTTGAAACCGATGGTCATCGCATCGAACTGATCGATGACATCATTGCCGTCAATATCACCGGCAGGCAGGCTGACCGTCTGCATGACGGTTGTACCGCCGCCAGTCACGGTGGGAGAACCCTGTGCTTTCAGGAATCCCAGTGCCGAAGCAACGATCGTGTAGGAACCGGGAGGGGCGGTCATGCTGAAGTTCCCATTGGCATCCGCGGTGGTGGTGGCAGCCACGGAGCTATCCAGGTTGTACAGCGTGACAGTGACCGGCTTGGAGGCAAGAACCGTTCCCGTGATCGTTCCCTCAGGTTCGGCAATGGTCAATGTGACTGAAACCGGGTCAAGGGTCGTCAGGGAGTTGCCTGTCGAAACGCGCACCTGACAGGTGATCGTAGTCTGTCCCGCCTGCAAGCCCAGCACCGAGAACGTGAATGCCGCGCCGCTGCTCATCGCCCGCTGACCATTGCTGCCCGCAATCGCGATGATGAAACTGCCGTCCTGTGGTCCATTCAGAACCACAGCGGAGTCCGAGCCGAACAAGCCTGCTTCTGAAATATTGCTGACTTCCACAAAAGCGACGTCGTAGGAGCAGGTGAATTCCGCACTGGCATATCCGCCTTCCGGCACATTGTTCAGCATCACAGTCGCGGTGGAAACATCACCGATATCAATACTGGCGGGATTAAGCACGATGACAGCGTTCGGGTCAACAACCGGGGTATCGGTCTTCCGAATGACCATGCTGTACGTGCCGCCCCCGGATGCGGGTTGGATCTGGATGAAGAATTCCCCCGCAGGCTGCGTCGCGGTCAGAACCGTTTCCGATGAAACGCCCGCAGCACTGGCGATCTCATTTTCGCTAGAATCCAACAAATAGATCGACGGAACCAAGTCACCTGTCAATGCGGTCACAGTCACAGAGAAACTGCTTGCCTCCTCGATCTGCAAAGACCAACGCTCGAAGCGATCCGCATGTACGGTCCCGCTAAAGGTGGCATCCCAAAACGTCGTACTGCGGATGATGATCTGCGCAGGGAGGTAAGGAGCCGCCTCACTTTTTGCAAAGGCTTGCGTGCTGGTACCCAAAGCACTGACCAACATTACAGCCAGCAACAAAACACGAACCAGAATACTTGTTTTCATTGAACATTCTCCTTGATGAGAAAAGATATGGTGGAAAGACTCGAAACGAACCGAGTTGCGACCATGAACCTGGGTTTATAGAATGCATTCCCTCCAAGCTGCCGAATCACGGCATTCTGCATGTGCTATTTACATTCTATATTCAGGAACGTACTGAGGACATTACAGGTGGGTTGCGGCGAAGTTGCAAAATAGTTGCGAATAAAAAGGACTCGATTAACTCGAATCGAGTCTCCGACATAAAAGCCCTTAATTCTCTCATTCCCCGCTTCGCCCCGGACCTGTCACCTGATCAACACCCCAAAATGATTCGCCACCGGTCGTTCGCGCCCCGGAATATAACTGTCGATTGGCGAATTCAGGATGACCGCATCCCCATCCTCCCCCATCATCACCAGCGTGGACGAACCGCCGCCATCCAATGCCATCGCAAAGTGGATATCCAGATCCTTCATCAACTCCGCCAGTTCCAAGAAGGTCGCGCCGGCGCTGTAGAATGGCTGGCGTCCATCCACCACCACGAGATACACAAACCGTCCGTTGCGATTGATGCCAACTGCCGTGCGCGGATGAATGATCTCATCATCCAGATCTGCAACGATCTCACCGCCCTGTATCAACATACGGTCTCCCGAAATGGCATGGAAGAGATTGCCCGGCTGGCGCAGAAACGTGATCTCATTCCTGCGGCTGATATACATGGTCGGTTCGTTATTCTCATTCTGCACACCATCTGCATAAACCGTTCCCCGATGGGCGGCAAATCCGTTCGGCGTGACCGGGTCGCCGCTGTGCGGATAATAATCCGCGGGACTGCGCGACCACCACGGAAAGAATCCATCCCCATTGATGGCGATCTGCACGCCGAATTCTTCCAGAAATGCGGAGGTTGTCCGCGCCTTCAACGTGCCGCCCTCCACCTCATCCGGCGGCGTGACGATGAATTCTGCATCAGCGATTCTTCGATCAATCACGATCACATGCGCGATCATCGCATGAGGCAGATAGTGGACGATGCGGCGATAAACAACCCCCTCATAAATCTCGCGCTTCACCGGCACCGGCGCAGGACGTCCGACCGTGAAGAGGAAATAAGCGCCTGCAAAGATCAATAAGCTTGCAGGGATCAACCACAACCAGCGTTTCATGGAAAAAATGCTATCAAACAAAAATGAACGGAAAATAAAAAGAGACTGGCATATGCCAGTCTCTTGGGGTACGAAATACCTACGTTACGATCTCCGATTCCGCCTTGCGCATGGACTGGAAGGAGTGGATCGCCACCTCCAGCATGGCAAGATCAGGCGTGCGCGTGGTGAGATGCTGTAATGCAAGATTGGGTTTTATCAGCCATTGCACAACGGGATTTTTCAAATGATTCGCCGTCCAGCGGATGTATTCGACGGCGATGCCTGCCAGAATGGGAATGAACAGGACGCGTGTGGCAAGCCGCCACCCGATCGGAAGCGGTCCCAGCGCCGTGAAGACCAAGATCGAAAGCAGTACCAAGGTCAGCAGGAAAGCCGTGCCGCAGCGCGGATGCTCGATGGGATATTTTGCCACGTTCTCAGGCGTTAATTCCGCGCCGGCTTCGTAGGCGTTGATGGTCTTGTGTTCCGCGCCATGATACATGAACACGCGCTTGATGTCGGGCATGAAACTGATCGCCCAGATATACCCGATCAGCAATAGAAGACGAAGCACGCCTTCAAGCAGGTTGCCGATCCACAAGGCGGAGGTGGTCTGCGCGAGCGCATGTTCCGCCCAGCCGCCGATACCGGCAGGAAGTAAAAAGAAGAGACCAATGCTAAAGGCGAGAGACAAGCCCAAAGTCAGATAAAGAGCCGGTCCCTCCAGTTTTTCATCTTCGCCTGTTTGGGTATTCGCGGAAAGCGTGAGGGCGCGCATCCCCAAGCCCAAAGCATCCCATAATAAAATGACGCCGCGCAGAAATGGAATCTTCGTGATCTTCGAACGATAGACGTTCGCCAGTTTCTCGGTATGGACGACGATCTCGCCGTCCGGCGCGCGCATGGCAACTGCGTAGGCTTTCTGCCCGCGCATCATCACCCCTTCAATAACGGCTTGACCGCCGTAGGAAATAATTCGATCTTCCATGTTGATTATTAAAACCTGACAGGTCTTTCGGACCTGTCAGGTTTGTTTCATCCTTCTTATTTGAAATTGTAGAAAAAGTGTGTGAACGCTTCGATGCCTTTGTACCAGGTCGGCAGGTGCAGGCGTTCGTTCGGCGAATGGACGTTGTCATCGGGCAAGCCAAAACCGGTCAGGAGCGAATCGGCGCCGACATAATCCTGCAGAAGGACCACCGAGCCGATCGAACCACCTTCGCGCTTGAAATACGGACGCTTGCCCCATACGGATTCCAGCGCACTCGAAAGCGCGCGCACGCCAGCCGAGTCGGTTTCCACCAGCGCCGCGCCGGCATTGTGCAGGTTGATCAACTCCCATTTGATGGTTTTGGGTGCATGTTTCTTCAGATAAGCGCGCATCTGCTTTTCGACCTCCTCCGGTGTCTGATCCGGCACGAGGCGGCAGGAGATCTTCGCCATCGCCCAAGCGGGCAAAACCGTCTTGGAACCCTGCCCGGTAAAACCGGAAAGCAAGCCGTTCACTTCCAGAGTCGGGCGCGCACCAACGCGCTCGGCTGGGATGAATTGCGGCTCACCCCACAAGGCAGGCACACCGGTCATTGCCATCAAATCCCTGCTGCTGACCGGCAGGCGTTTGAAATCAGCGCGTTCCTTCTTGCTTAGTTTGCGCACCTTGTCATAAAAGCCAGGCAGCGTGATCTTTCCATTTTTATCGTGCATCCCCGCCACTAGCTCAATCAATGCCTGGGCAGGATTATGAATCGTACCTCCGAACAAACCTGAATGCAAATCCTTGCTCGGTCCGTACACACGCAGTTCAAAGTACGCCAGTCCGCGCAAACCTGTGGTGATGGTCGGCTTGTCGGGCGCGATCATGCCCGCATCGGGGTTCAGACAAAAGTCACTGGCAAGCAGCTTCTTGTTCTTTTTGATGAAATCGCCGAGATGCTCCGAGCCGATCTCTTCCTCGCCCTCGACCAGCCACTTGATGTTGACCGGCGCTTCGCCCGTGCGGAGGATTGCCTCGACCGCTTTGAGCGATGCCACCACCTGACCTTTCATGTCCGAAGAACCGCGTCCGAAGAGATAATCGCCGCGCACCTCCGCCGTGAACGGATCGGACTTCCACAATTCGACCGGGTCCACCGGCTGGACATCGTAATGTCCATAGATCATGATGGTGGGAGCGGATTTGCCAGCGCCCATCCATTCGCCGTACACGACAGGATGTCCGCCCGTCGGCATGATCTTGACCTTCTTCATGCCGATCGAACGCAACTGCGCCGCAGTCCATTCGGCGGCGCGGCGGACATCACCTTTGTTCTCATCCAGCGTAGAAATCGAGGGAATCGCAAGGAATTCCTTCAACTCGTTCAAAAATCGTCCATGATTTCCACGGACATATTCCACGGCTTTCTGTACATCTGACATGATGCATTCTCCTTTATGGGGCGTTGGTGGGAACAGGCGTTGTCTC
>CAYPHR010000075.1:0-10850 GCA_964410375.1 uncultured Anaerolinea sp.
CGGCGATGGCGTCGATGTCCTGCATGGTGAGGTGCGCCTTCGCCAGCGCGGACTGTACGACCGGCATGATGCTCAACACATGCTGGCGCGAAGCGACTTCGGGGAACACGCCGCCATAACGGGCATGGATGTCCATTTGCGAGGCGACGACGGATGAAAGCAGGAGGCGCCCATTTTCAAGAACGGCGCAGGCGGTCTCGTCACAAGAGGTTTCAATGGCAAGGATTCGGGCGGGTTTGAGTTGGGTCATTCTTTCTTCCACTTCTTCATCGGCAGGACGAAATCATACGGATAGTCCGCAAGTTTTTCCACTACGCCGTCGGGGCGCATCCAGAAGGAATCTTCAATACGGAATCCCATTCCCTTTTCAGGATAATACAGACCTGGCTCGATGGTAAAGACCGTTCCCGGTTTCAGGCGGTTGTCTTCCGATGATGTATGCCTGCTCCACGGACGTTCGTGGAGGTTCAAGCCGATGCCATGCCCCAACGAGTGGACGTATCCCTCGGTCACAACGCCGTCCGTGTGCATCGGGGTATTGTGCCCGTTCTTGTTGAACGCATCGCAGACAAATGTCTGATAATCCTTGAAGGCGGCATTCATATCAATGTTTTCGATCACCTTGTCGTACACTTCCCTGACCTCATCGAACATTTTCTGCGCTTCCGGTGTCGCGTATCCCAAACTCCATGTGCGGGTGAAATCGTAATAATAGCCGCCGCCCGCCTCGGCGGGATAAATGTCAAACACGATTGTTTGTCCCAGCCGCATCAGATCGGTGGGATTGCCCGAGGAATGCGGCACGCCCGCGTCGCGCCCGATGGCGAAGATGAAACCGGAGGGCAGGTCCGCGCCCATCTCGGTCACCCACAGGCGGATCTTCGAGTGAACGTCACCGACGGAAAGCGGCGAGCCGTCCTCCTTCAACAGAACTTCATCGTCACGCACATCGCAGGATGTGAGATATTCACGGACTTTTTCCACGACAGCGACAGTGACCCGACCGACCTTGCGGATGCGCGTCACTTCGCCCTCATCCTTGGATTCCATTGCAAACATAAAGAGCGAATCGTCCTGGTTTTCGCCGACGATCTCCACTTCGGGAATTTCGGCATAGATCCGCGCAATGATATACAGCGACATCCCCAAGTCCGTATGCCCAAAAACGCCGATACGCCCGCCGGTGATGCCGCACTCGTTCAACAATTCCTTCGGACGTTTCGCAAAATCCTCCATTGCGCCTGTGCGCAGCGGCACCACTTTCAATCCGCTTTTCTCGGCTTCATCGCGCTCCATCGCATTGCAATACAGGACAGGCGCCCCGCCGTGCTTCTTGATCAAAACAGCTTTATTGATATGTCCGCCGCCGGTCAAATAATACATGGGCGGATTGTGTTCCGCATTTCCCAACACAATGATCGCATTCAAATTGCGGGCTTGCATGAGGGCATCAAGATCTGATTTCATTTGGATTCCTTTTTAACACGAATGGCTCGAATGGGCGAATTTTTCGAATACAGCGTCTCTACTTTGAAGGCTTGCGCGGGAGTAGTGCGTGCGGTGAAAGTCTCGCCTTTTTGTCTTTATTGTAAACGACACGGCTGGACTGCACACGTTCCGCGCCAAAGTTTATAACAATCGCCAACTCGAGTCCGGTCGCTTTCAAATAGGATAATGCCTGTTGTTCGTGAATTTTTGCAATTTCACTCACGGCTTTGTATTCCAGAATTACCCGTCCATCGGCTATATTGTCAAGAATAAACTCGCCGATCGGCTCATCCTTATATAGAACTTTGATGCGCTTTTGCCGCTCCAAACTCACACCATTTCTGACAAGTTCACGATTCATGGCTTCTTCATAAATCGCCTCGGGAAAACCTGGTCCAAGTGCGTTATGGACTTCAAACGCCGACTTCATGATTACGTAAGACAACTCTTTTTCAACAATGTAAATTTCCGACATCTCAAAATCCATTTGCCTTATTCGAAAATTTGCGTCATTCGTGTTTAAGATACTTTCAGTAGATTTTTTAAACCGACCAGCAACGCACCCTCCTGTTCCGGCAGGACAGTGCGCGGGTCAAGCAAGATTTTCTCGTTTTCGGTGCGTGCAATGATCGGCGGGTTGTTCTTCCGCAACGCGCGCAAGAATTTTTCGGCGGATCGGACACTCAATTCAAGCAAATAGGTCGGGATGGATTCACCGGGGAGCGATCCGCCTCCCACTGTGGATTCGCCCACCACGACAACCCCTTCTCCCAATTCCACTCGCCACGCTTCCGCCCGACCTCGAACCTGCTCCATTGTCAGTGACATCATCCTCAGGATGGGAATTTCACGTTCCGACTCGTCTTTGAGGTAATGCGTCAGTGTCGCGGACAGCGCCGCAAGACAAGCCTTGTCCGCGCGGACGGCACGGGCAAGCGGATGCTTCTTTATCTTGTCGAGTAAGTCTTTCCCTCCAAGGATAATTCCCGCCTGCGGACCGCCAAGCAGTTTATCACCGGAGAACAAAACCACATCCGCGCCCGCCTGCATGGACTCTTGCACGGTCGGTTCATGAGAAAAGCCATACTTTGCAGTGTCGTACAATGCGCCGGAACCAAGATCGTCCACAACTGGAACGCCCGCTTCATGAGCTTTTTCAATAATGTCTTTGAGTTCGGGTTCTTCCGTGAACCCGACGATCTTGAAATTGGAACGATGCGCGCGCATGACCAGCGCAGTCGGTTCTTCGAGAGCGGTTTCATAATCTGCCAAACGGACTTTGTTCGTCGTGCCCACCTCCACGAGTTTCGCGCCGGAACTCTTCATCACGTCAGGCACGCGGAAGCCGCCGCCGATCTCAACAAGCTGCGAACGAGCAATGACCACGCGTTTCCTGTTCGCCAATGCAGAAAGTGTCAGCAGAACCGCCGAAGCGCAGTTATTGACCACCAATGCGGACTCGGCGCTTGTCAGTTGTTGAAGCAGGGATTCAGCATGAACAAGACGCGAACCGCGCTTGCCGGTTTCCAAGTCAAATTCGAGGTTGGAGTAGCCGCGTGAGACGATGTCCATGGCGCGGATGGCGGCATCACTCAACGGGGCGCGACCAAGATTGGTATGCAGGATCACACCTGAGGCATTGATGACCGGGACAAGGGTCGGCTTCGTCCATGCGGCGAGGGTGGATTCAGCCCGGGCGAGGATCAGGTCTGCTAAAGGCAGGGCAGTTATCTCCCCGGATTTGAAGCGTGTTCTTATATCGTCCAGCACGAAACGAATGGCATCCAATGTCAACGGTCTGCCAAAGCGTGCGATCAAATGCGCGGCAGTTGTGGTCTGTAAAAGCTGTTCGACGGAGGGAAGGTTACGAAGCGTCGTCATCGTCGGAGATTTCGGGAATGCGGCGGCTGGCTTTCTCTCGGACGCGGATGAAATATTCAGCGGCGATCAAACCGCCTGCCAATCCAAAGATCACATAGAGGGAAAGGAGACGCCCAAGTTGAAGCCATGCCAGCGTGACGCCGTACACGCCCACCCACATGGATTGGCGAATGATGACATTGGCGTCAGCGGGCGGCTCGGTTGGGAAACGTTGATGAAGAAAATATACAATGGGCAGTGCCGTGCCGGTAAGCGCCATCAGGGTGAGTGCGAAAAATCCCCAGCGGGACCAAACCAACGGAAGGGTTTGGGTAATAACCAGATACAGACCGCCCCAGCCGATCAGGATCAACGCCAACGCGGAGAATCCAAACGGCTTGAAAGTGAGTTTCTCGTCCATTGGCAGAATTATACCCGCAGAAAGATTCTGCCAACGACGGTCGTTTACTGTAAGGGATTCCAGATGATCGAGAACACAATGGCAAGCACGATCAGCAATGCCGCGAGCGCAACGAACACGGCGCTGATCTCTGTCGTCTCGGTAACTGTGATGAGGTGCGTGGGCAGGTTTTCGTAGACCTCGCGCAATTCGGTTGAACTTTCAGCCAGATAATAGGAAGCATCGGTGATCTCGGCAACCAGTTTGAGGGTCTCTTCGTCGATTTCCCTGCGGAAGCCGCCCCCGCCTCCCCCGCCAAAGAACGGACTGAACTGTTCGGTAAATTGGTAGGGAGAGGAAACTCCGCAGTTCATCATGGAGGTATTGTTCGTCGTGCCAAAGCCGATGGTGAAGACCCGGACGCCTCGTTCCGCCGCCAATTCCGCCGCATAGAGCGGGTGTGTGCCCGTAGTGGTGACGCCGTCTGTAAGCAGGACGACAATGGCTGGCACATATTCGCCTTCGGGCATGGGTGTCGGCTCCATGCCTGAATACGGACTGGCAACCGTGTCATCAATCTCAGAGATCGCATCCAGTGACATGAGAATCCCTTCGCCGATGGCAGTCCGACGTGCAGTGGTCAGGTTCTTGATGGCGGTCTCCAGCAATGCCTTATCCGTGGTGGGAGCTTGCACGACAACAGCATATCCCGCGAATGCAACGACACCGATCTGCGTATTCGCATCCTGCAGTTTAATGAACCCCAGCGCCGCGGACTTGGCGGCTTCGAGCCGGTTCGGGGAAATATCCGTGGAACACATACTGCGCGAAACATCGATGGCGAGGATGATGGTCGCATTGGAGGCAGGGACCGTAATGGTGGATACAGGTCGCGCCATCGCCATGATCAGGCTGGACATCGCCAGCAGAAACAAGACGAATGGCAGATGCCGCTTCCACTTTGATTGTTTTTGGACCACGTCCCGCACCAGAGACAGGCTGGAGAACCGTACCGAGGCGGGTTTGCGGCGGCGCAGAATCCAAATATAGGCGAGGATCAACAGGGGAATCAATCCCAATAGATAAAGCAAATAAGACCAGATGAATTCCATCAGTACCTCCTAACAAGGCTTTCCATGTGCAAGTCATTCATCCTACGGCACACGGCTAAACCAAAGCAGGGACAACATGCCGCCAACCAGCAGGATGAGAATACTCACGCCCGCAAAGATGGACGTAACTTCGGTCTCTTCCTGTTTGAAAAGCAGGCGCGGTTCGATGCTCTCATATACCTCACGCAGGTCTTCCTCGTTTTGCGCGTTGAAATACAGACCGTCCGTGATCTCGGCGATCTGCCTGAGCGACGCTTCATCCACCTGCGTGAAGACGGTAAACCCGTTGACCTCCAGCACCGTCCCTTCCGCGCTGCCGATGGCAATCGTATGAATGCGGACTCCCTGTTCCGCCGCGAACTCCGCCGCCGCCAGTGGGTCGGGATCCATGTTGTTCTCACCATCCGTCAGCAGGACGATGACCGCTGAGTTATCGTCCACGATCATGGTCGGTTCGATGTCTTCCAGATTGGGAAGCTCATTTTCATCAAAACTCACCACAGGCTCCATGCCTGTCGCTGTGGCGATCGCATTCAGCGAAACGACGATCCCGTTCGCCACGGATGTTCCGCGCTGAGGACGCAGGCGGCTGATCGCATCCAGAATTTCCGCCTGATCGTCCGTCGGCAACTGGACGGAGAAACCGCTGTCGCTGAACGCCACAATCCCCACCTGCACCGTGGACGGCTGACGCGAGACGAACTCGCTCGCCACCGCCTTTGCGGCTTCAAGACGGTTCGGGGCGAAATCATCCGCCGCCATGCTGCCGGAAACATCGAAGGCGAGGATGACGATGCCCTCCACGCGCGGCAATCCCACCACCATTTGCGGACGCGCCAGCGCAAGGAACAAGACAATTAACCCGACCAGGAACAAGACCGCCGGGATATGACGACGCGCGCCGATTCCCTTCCCCGCCGCCTGCTGTACCAGCCCCAAACTTCCATAGCGCAGGACAAGTTTTTTGCGCCGCTCCTGCATCCGCAGATACAACAATACCAGGAGCGGAATTGCAAGCAGCGTCCAAAGCATTTGATACCAGATGAATGACATGGCTACTTCTTCCGCTGTCTCCGCACCATCACGAAACTTGCAATGGCGTGCATCAAATCGCCTTCGGTCGAGAGCGGCAGCACATCCACGCCCGCACGCTTGAACGTCTCCATCAACGCCGTCTCGCGCGCCTGCGCCGCCTCTGCAAACCGCTGGCGGAACTTTTTATCGTGCGTATCCACATAGATCTGCTCGCCCGTTTCCGCATCTTCCAGTACCACCGGACCGACATCCGGCAGTTGCATCTCACGCGGATCCCACAAGCGGATGGCAATCACTTCATGCCGTTGCGCAAGCAACTTCAACGGGCGCTCCCAACCGGGCGTACTGATGAAATCGGACACGATGAACACCAGCGAACGCTTCTTGATGCCGTGCAATGCGCCTTTGATCAGCATGGACAGATCGGTCATCGGAGATTGCTTCAACTGCGGCTGTTTGAGCAGATCGTTGATCAATCTCAGGACCTGCATCCGTCCGCCTCTTGCCGGGACCGTGCTCTGGATCCTGCTCCCGAACATGATCGCCCCGACGCGGTTCCCGTGCCGCGTCAACAGCCGTGACAATGTGGCTACGAAATCGATCAACACCATCCGCTTCGGGTTATCCAGCGCGCCAAAATCCACAGATGGGCTCAAATCCAGCAGGAACCATGCGATGATCTCGCGGTCTTCCATGTACTCGCGGACATACGGCGTATCCATGCGCGCGCTGACGTTCCAGTCAATGTAGCGGATATCGTCACCGGGCTGGTACTCGCGCAAGTCGGCAAAGTCCACGCCCGAGCCGCGGAACAGACTGCGATAATCGCCCTGCAAATAGCCATCCAATTTGCGGATGACCTGCCAGTCCAGGCGATGCAGGATGCGCTCAGGAGTCGGCGCGGAGGTTGACATGTTCATGCAGCGGCACCACGGGGATCGGAATGCGGTCGAAGATGGATCTCAACAGGTCGTCACTGCTGACATTATCGGACAACGCCTCATACGAAAGCACCAGCCTGTGGCGAATGACATCCAACGCCATATCCAGAATATCCTGCGGGAGGACATAGGTGCGTCCACGCACGAAGGCAAGCGCCTTGGCGGTGAGAATAAGATTGATCGAAGCGCGCGGACTGGCGCCGAAGGTAATGTAATGTCCGATATCGCCCAAGCCGACCAGTTTCGGATCACGCGTGGCATTGACCAATTTCACTGCATACTCGATCAGCGCAGGGTCCACATAGACTTCATCGGCTTTCTTTTGTAACTCGAGCAATTGGTCAGTGGTCAAGACCTTCTGCACACCTTGCAGGGCATTCGTCATGCGCTCGACGATGACAAACTCCTCCGTCGGGGTCGGGTAACCAACCAACACCTTGAGCATGAAGCGGTCCACCTGCGCTTCGGGCAGGGCATACGTCCCTTCGGTCTCGATGGGATTCTGCGTCGCCAGAACGAGAAACGGACTTGGAACTTTGAAGGTCTCGCGCCCGATGGTGACCTGTTTTTCCTGCATCACTTCGAGCAGGGCGCTTTGCACCTTGGCAGGCGCGCGGTTGATCTCGTCCGCGAGAAGCAGGTTCGTGAAAACAGGACCGAGCGAGGTGTTGAACTCGCCCGTCTTTTGGTTGTAGATGCGCGTGCCGATCAGGTCGGCAGGGACAAGATCGGGCGTGAACTGGATGCGTTTGAACTCGCCGCCGATGGAATCCGCCAGCGTTTTGATCGCCATCGTCTTCGCCAAGCCGGGCACGCCTTCCACAAGAATGTGTCCGCGCGCGAGCAATGCGACGATGAGACTCTCGAGCAGATGATCCTGCCCGACGATGATCTTCTTGACTTCGTACAACACGCGCTCCATCGGGAGTTTGTTTTCACGGTTGGTTTGTTCCATATGTTGGTCTCCTTTTACAAAGTAGGGGCGACCCTACAACAGAAATGGGAACGACTTATCCCGATAGGCGGGTCGCCCCTACAAACAATGACAAAAATAATTTAATACGGCGGCGACCCCATGCCGCCGACGGCGATATTGATCGGCACGGCAAAGCCGATGCCGACGAAGAAATTTTCATCGGTGGGATTGATCAAGCCGGTGACAATGCCAATGACATGACCGCTGCGGTTCAGCAGCGGTCCGCCTGAGTTGCCGGGGTTGGCGGCGGCGTCAAACTGGATCATGCCCGGGATCTCAAGATCACTATCCGGCGCGCGAAAGACGCGGTCAAAGCCCGAGATCACGCCCGCGCTCATCGAGCTGTACAGTCCAAAGGGGTTGCCGACGACGAATGCCTCATCCCCCACGCGCATGGAATTTGGATTGCCCAACACGGCAGGGACGACAAAGAGCGGCGTATCATACGCCTGCAAAACGGCAAGGTCATATTCGGGTCTGCGCATGACCACCGCCGCCTGCGACTGCGTGCCGTCCGCGAAGGTGACCGTGACCTGATTCGCCCCTTCGATGACGTGCAGACTGGTGAGGATGCTGCCGAAGCGATCCACGACCACGCCGCTGCCCAAGCCGAAATCTGATCGTTCGTCCCCATTCCCCCGCTCCACCTGCACCAGCACCAGCGAGGGACGGATGACTTGATAGACCTGTGACGAATACGAAGGCGGAGCCGTGGCGGACGCCATGACCTCGACAATGGACGCTTCGACGTCGTTGCGCGTTAACTGTTGGGGCTGTACAAAGAACAGGTGATAGAGAAAGAGCGTGACCAGCGCCGCAAAGACCCCATATGCGAAGGGCAAGCCGCGCCGCAGATGGGACCGGGCAGTTCGATATCTCCCCCGCCACACTTCCAGTTTTGATTCGGTTTCGCTCATGCTCCTTTTCCTTTGGCAGAAGGGATCGCTGGTTCAAGCCGAACGTCGTATCGATTGAAATCACTATAAAGCGTTGATTTAAGATAAAGATGAGAAGTTTTATCGTTATCTTACAAGCGCAGGGGAATCGTCCGAAATCTCTCACGAAATTCACAGCTAATGTATACTTTCATACATATCCAATACACATTGATAGGGGCGACCCGCCCAGTAAAATCCAAGCATCTTGATCGTCATTAACGGGTCGCCCCTACTTCAAAAGGAGAACACCATGAACGTATCCGAAGCCATTCGATTGAAACGCGCCGTGCGGAAATTTCAGGACAAGCCCCTGCCCGATGAGGTAGTGCACGCGATTCTCAATGCGGGCAGGCGCTCGCAATCGTCGAAGAATACGCAGGCGTGGCAGTTCATCGCCATAAAGGACAAGTCCATTTTGAAGGAACTCTCGACGTGCGGAGAGTGGGCGGGACATCTGGCTGGTGCGGCGCTGGCAGTCGCCATCTTGACCCCCGACCCGAGCGAGAAATTCCAGATCATGTTCGACGCGGGGCAGGCATCGGCGTATATGCAGCTCGCCGCATGGGAGTTGGGAGTCGGCTCGGTGCCCGCTTCGATCTATGAGGCTGAAAAAGCGCGTGGAATTTTAGGCTTCCCCGCCGAGTGGCATCTGCGCATCGCGCTCTCGTTCGGCTATCCGCTGGAGGAAGCGAAGTTGTCCGCGCCGCCAAAGAAGGGTGGACGGGCGTCGTTTGAAGATGTGGTGCATTGGGACAGGTGGTAAGTTCTCAGTCCACGATCAGGAATCGGAGCAGTGAGAGGCGTTTCATGAAAATATCAAAGGCGATGCGCACATGGGGCTGGGTGAGTTTCCGGTTGATGTGGCTTCCGTTCATCACGATCTTTATCGGCATGTGGGGTCTTCCGGAAGGGCAATATGCCTGGGCGGAATTGCCCGTACTGGCAAGAGTATCAATGCTTGCGGCGGGCTCGCTGGCAGCCCTCGCCCTGTTCCTGTTGGTCGGGGCGGCTGTGGTCGGTCTTTTTGCGAACCGATCCCTGCAGGAGAACGGACTGCCAGCCCAAGCCAAAATCGTGAAGGTGTGGGACACGGGGACGACCATCAACCATGACCCGCTGGTGCGGATGATATTGGAAGTCCATCCGCCGGGCGGGACACCTTTTCAAGCCGAGACGGAACGGCTGGTCTCGCGTTTGCAGATCCCGCAGATCCAACCGGGCATGGTCGTGGATGTCAGATACAACCCGGAGACAAACGCCGTCGCACTCGCGGACGCTGAACCTGCAGAATCGTGATGCTACAATCAGGGGTGACTATCAAGTTGATGCAAACATGGTCGCTCCCGTTCGGCTATCCGCAGGAGGACGGGCGGGCAGGTTGTAGAAGCCTGATCGGAGCCTGATTGGAGCTTGATTGGAGCTCGATTGGAGCTACAGTACAGGATGAGTACAGGATGGTTGGAGCTTGATCGAAGCTCGATTGGAGCCTGACCGGAGCTACGCAGAAGAAAAATCGAAGTAATCCTTCCATCGTGGGTATAATCAGGGGAAATCAGTGACATGGCTTTTTTGAGTCATCCAACCTTTAAGCGAGGGAAAGCATGACCGATCACGTTTTCATCAGTTACTCCACCGCAGATGCGCTGGATTTTGCGCGCAAACTTGCCAACAAACTCGAAGGCGGGACACCTTCTGTGCTTGTTTGGTTTGACAAGGACGATTTGAAAGCAGGCAGGGAATGGGACATCCAAATCGATGAAGCATTGAAATCATGCAAATTGCTCCTGTTCGTAATGACGAAGGACAGCACGCACGAAAAATCCGTTTGCAGGCAGGAGTGGAGCCGCGCGTTAAGTTTCAAGAAGATCATCGTGCCCCTGTGGGTAGACAATGACATTGATGTGCCTTTCCGCCTTGCAGACCGCCAGCGGGTTGATTTTCGCGGGGATTTCGACAGGGGTTTGGCGCAATTACGCGATTTTCTGATGTGGCTGGATTCACCCGAAGGGGTTTTACAGGGATTCAAAGACCGCCTGTTGGACGCTGAACGTGATCTGCAACGCGCCAGCGAAGCCGATAAACTACGTATTCAAGCGGATA
>CAYPHR010000076.1:0-10848 GCA_964410375.1 uncultured Anaerolinea sp.
GTCCTCATCTCGGAACGCTTCCGCAACTTCGTCGAAGAATCCAAATTTTTGACGGCGGAAGACAAGCGCATCATCGCGGACCTCAAAACTGATCCTGCTCCATTCAGCGACGGACGCCGCTCGATCTTCACCGAGACCTTCATCCGCAACATTGCTTCCCGCTGGGTCAACGACCTGACCGAGACCGACGCCGAAGCGCAGCGGCTTTACGGGAAGCAATATCATTCCCTGCGATATGAAGATCTGCTCGAAACCTCATTTGCTGAAATGACCAAACTGTGGATGTTTCTGGGGGTAAAGAAAATCAGCAAGACACTCGAGAAGGCGATCAAAACCGAAATGTCCTCCAACCCCGATGAGCAGTGGCAGGCACAGCGTAATGAGGGAATTGCATCCTTCCTCCCGAAAGGACAGGCGGGCAACTGGCAGCGCTTGTTCACAGAGAAAGATAAACGCGTTTTCAAGGAAATTGCGGGTGACGTGCTCATCAAATGGAAATACGAAAACGGTTTGAATTGGTGAAACAATGAAATATCTCATTGCCGGACTCGGCTCCGTTGGTCGGCGCCACATGCGCAACCTCATCGCTCTTGGCGAAACGGACATCGTCCTCTACCGCACGCACAAGGCAACCCTGCCCGATGACGAACTCGCAGGCTACCCCGTCGAAACGGACTTTGCCGAGGCGCTAAAAAAGCACAAGCCCGACGCCGTCATCGTCTCGAACCCGACTTCATTGCATCTGGATGTCGCCATCCCTGCCGCGGAAGCGGGCAGTGCCATTCTGCTCGAAAAGCCCATCGCCGCCTCAATGGAGCGCGTAGATGTATTGCAAAAAGTCGTGCAGAAAAGCGGATCGAAAGTGCTGGTTGCGTTCCAGTTCCGTTTTCATCCGGGCATGGTCAAAACCCGCGAACTCATCGAAAATGGCGAGATCGGGCGCGTAGTCTCCGCGAGTGTTCACTTCGGCGAATATCTCCCCGCGTGGCACCCGTGGGAGGATTACCGCACGGGCTATGCCGCACGCGCGGACATGGGCGGTGGTGTAGTGGCAACGCAGTGTCACTCACTTGATTATCTTCCGTGGCTGGTCGGCAAAAAAGTTGAATCCGTGTGGGGCTTTGCGGACAAGATCAGCGACCTCGAAGTTGCTGCGGACGATACCGCCAAGATCGGCTTGCGTTTTGAAGGCGGCGCGCTCGGCAGCCTTCACCTCGATTACAACCAACAGCCGCCCGAACACGAGTTCCGTATCATCGGCACGAACGGCACGATCAAGTGGAATCTCGCTGACGGCGCGGCGCGCATCTACCGCACCCCTCACCCCAGCCTCTCTCCCTCAGGGAGAGGGGGAAGGGGTGAGGGAAATTGGGATGTGTACCCGCTTCCGGCGGGGTGGGAGCGCAACATCATGTTCCAGGAACAGACCAAACATTTTGTAGATGTTGTCAAAGGGAAAGCGGAGCCGTCCTGCACATTGGAGGACGGCGTTCAGGTGCAGCGAATTATTTCTTCTGTGCATGAATCGCAAAGAACGGGGCGATTGATGCGGCTCGATTAAGCGAAGAACGGCGGACTGTCCGCCGTTCTTTTATTGATTCAATGTATCCCACAAAATATTCGGCGAGTCATTTCGCAGATAGACCCGTATTCCGGGGGCAATGGCAGTGTGCGTATATTCTTCGAGATACGGCGCGGCTTCTTCGCCGGTGCCGGGCCAGATGGACACGATTACATCGGGTTTGAGCGTCCCAAACGTATGGGCGTAATCCCACTTCATGTGACCGGGACGCATGTTCGGAATGTCGGGAATGCCCATCGGCGTGCGGACGTTTTTATGCGCGATATACGGGTCTGCCTTGCCGAGGATGTCAATGGCGTAACGGTCTGGCAGAAGGTATGGGATGGTTCCTGCGCCGATGACGGCAATGGATGCGCCGGGTTGGGTGACCCGTTCGAGCGAGATGGCGATCTGCAAATTGCGGTCATTGCCGGCAACATAGTCGGGGCGGCGGGTCAGGTTCCAGCGCTCGATGGATTTCCATTCGCCAATCAAGGCATTGAAGTTCAGGAGGGAGAATGCGAATACGATGATGAAGATGACCCTCCAGCCAATCTCCGCCGCATACCTGACCTTGAGGCTGGTCGCCGCTTTCTGGAGCAGTTCCATCACCGACCAACTGAACGCAGCAAAGAACAACGGCATGGCAATGACGATATAACGATTCGCGCCGCCGTGATGCTCCCACGCATCCCCGCCGACATAGACGGAGTAGGCGATCTGTCCCAGCAGGACGAATGCCAACAGGGTCACCTTCCAGTCGCGGCGGAAGAGGAACAGAGTCAGCGGCAGAAGCATCAGAACCCAATTCGAAAAATAAATGAACTGGATGGCTGCGTATAGTCCGCGCAGGAGTTTGAGCGTGTTGTTCCAGCCTTCGACTTTTAGATAATATGTATTCGGAAGCCATTCGCCGTAATAAGAGTAACGTGCCAGCGTTTGCACGCCGAGGAACAGGATAAGCAAACCAAGCCCCCAGAGCAAATGCTGTCTCCGATTTTCCTTTTGGACAAACCACAGAACGGCAAAAATGACAAAGTACGGCACTGCCATATCAAAGCGGACGAGTGTGGAAACAGCAAGCAGGATGTAGATCCAGATATTGAAACGCCCGTCGCTTTTCAATGCCATCCACACCGCAGCGCTGACGATGACCACGAGCAAACTGACTTCCATGCCGAGCAAGCCGAACGAGTTGAGCGGCGCGTAGAAGGCGGTCAATGCCGCGGCGGAAAGCATGACGAGCAGGTCGTCGGTGAAGTGTTCGACGATCTTCCGTACGAGGAACAGGTTCAAGGTCAGGAGCGACGCGCCGAGGATCTGGATGTAGAGTCCCGTCTCGTTCAATCCAATGGGGAGGAGATGCATGATCGCCATGATCCCCACCCAGAGCGGATTGGTGAAACCTTCCACGCGTTCGCCTGCGTTCCAAACGGGACCCAGCCCATGCGCGAGGTTGTAGGCGTAGCGCATGGAGATCATGGCGTCGTCGAAAAGGACGTAGTAGGTTTTTCCTTCGATCACAAAACTTGTGGCGACGATATAACGATAACAGTAATAAACATAACCCAAAACGAGCAGGGTAAAGAGTGCATTTCGCAAAAACTTCATGTTCATGGCGTTGGGATTATACTTGTCCTTCCAAAATTCATTTGCTGAATTTTGGAGTATAATGGGCGTCTGTGAAAACTGGTACGGGCGTTGACGGCTAAACATCCGCCCCTGCTTTACAAAACAAATGGAGTAACAATGGCAAAAGCAAATCTTATCACCCCCTATGGCGGCAAGCTTGTGGATCTCATTTTGACGGGCAAGGAGCGCGAAGACGCGCTCGCGCTCGCCGCAAAACTTCCGTCCATCAAGATCACCATGCGCAACCTGTGCGACCTTGAGTTGATCGCCACCGGCGGCTTTTCCCCGCTGACGACCTTCATGGGCAAAGCCGATTATGACCGCGTGCTGCGCGAAATGCGCCTTGCGGATGGGACGCTCTTCCCGCTTCCCATCACGCTGACGGCTGATCCCGCCGAACTGCCGACCGTCGGCGAGGACATTGTCCTGCGCAACGCGAACAATGACGTGATCGCGATCATGACCCTCAATGAGGTCTATCACTGGGATGCGGAAACGGAAGCCGCGCTGGCGTACGGTTCCACCGACCACAAGCACCCGATGATCTCCGAAATGGAACGCTGGAACAAGGTTTGTATTTCCGGTCCGATGAAGGTCATCAACCTGCCCAAATACTACGACTTTGTCGAACTGCGCCACACGCCTGCGCAAGTCCGCGCCATGCTCGAAAAAATGGGCAATGACAATGTGGTCGCGTTCCAGACCCGCAATCCCTTGCACCGCATCCACGAAGAATTGACCAAACGCGCCGCAGCACAGGTCAACGGCTCGCTCATCATTCATCCGGTCGTCGGCATGACCAAGCCCGGCGATGTGGATCACTACACCCGCGTCCGCACATACAAGGCGCTGGTGGATAATCACTACGACAAGAAAAGCACCATGCTCAGCCTGCTTCCGCTGGCGATGCGCATGGCGGGACCGAAGGAAGCTCTGCTTCACGCCATCATCCGCCGCAACCACGGCGCGAATCACTTTATTGTCGGTCGCGATCACGCGGGACCGGGAAATGATTCCACGGGCAAACCGTTTTACGGTCCGTATGATGCGCAGGAGTTGATGAAGCAGTACGAGCATGAGATCGGTGTCAAGATGATCCCCTTCGAGATGCTGGTCTATCTTCCCGATGAAGACCGCTATGTGGAAGAGAAGGATGTTCCCAAAGGCGCGAAGGTTGCCAATATCTCCGGCACACAGGTCCGCGACGAATATCTTGCCAAGGGTAAACTTTTGCCTGAATGGTTCACACGCCCCGAAACTGCCGAGATTTTGCGCGAGATGTACCCGCCGCGCCACAAGCAGGGATTTGGGATCTGGTTCACCGGCTTGAGCGGTTCCGGCAAGTCCGCCACTTCGCAGGTCTTGACCTCGCTCCTGCTCGAGCGCGGACGTGAGATCGCCATCCTCGACGGCGACGTCGTCCGCACGCATCTTTCCAAAGGTCTCGGCTTCAGCAAGGAAGACCGCGACACCAACATCCTGCGCATCGGTTTTGTTGCCGGCGAGATCGTCCATGCCGGCGGTGCGGTGATTTGCGCGGCGATCAGCCCCTATCGCGCCACGCGCGCCGAAGCCCGCAAGATGGTGGGCGAGAACTTCATCGAAATTTTCATGGACACGCCCGTCGAAGTCTGCGAAGAACGCGACGTGAAAGGTCTCTACGCCAAGGCGCGCCAGGCAATGGAAGATGGCAAACCGATGGGCTTCACCGGTGTGGACGACCCCTACGAGCCGCCGATCAACCCCGAGATCACGCTCAAGGGATACGGCGCCACGCCCGAAGATAACGCCCGCATTATCGTCCGGTATCTGGAAGAACAGGGCTACCTGCTTCCTGCAAAGTAATTCCAACTTTGGGTGACAGTCATTCCGTGGAATGACTGTCACCTGATTATGTATGACCAGATTCCCCCTCGCTTCATTTCTACTCCTCGGCTTGCTTGCCGTGCTCGGGACCTTTCTCGTTCTTTATTCGACTCCGCAAGGTCTCGCGCTCTCCGATGATTCGATCGGGTACATTGCCGGGGCGCGCAGCATCCTGAGCGGGGACGGCTACCGCGCCGCGTGGCTGGCTTCCAACAAGCCTGTCACGCATTTTCCGCCCGGTTTCTCGTCTGTGCTTGCCCTCGTCGGCTTGAGCGGACTTGATCCGTTGCGCGGCACACGTTTTGTCAATTCCCTCCTGTTTGGCGCGAATACATTTTTACTCGGTCTCATCGGCTGGCGGATGACCAGATCAAAAATCGCCGGCATCACACTGGCATTGCTCTTTTTGGTCAATGCCTCGTTGTTCCGTGTCCACATCGCGGCAATGAGCGAACCGCTGTATCTTTTCTTCACCCTCGCATCGTTTTTGACCTTCTTGCAGTACTTTGAGACGGATAAGCCAGCTTCATCATCTTTCAGCGGCAAGTTGGGCAATCCCAAGATCTGGTTGCTACTTACCGCATTCCTCACATCCTTCGCCTATCTGACGCGTTATGCAGGTCTCGCCCTGCTTGCAACCTTTTTAGTTGCCCTTGTCATTCTGCATGGTACATGGAAAAAACGCCTGACCCGTGCGGGTATTTTCCTCGCCGGTTTCCTGCCTTTTGCGCTTGCCTGGGCTGTGCGCAACCGCCTGCTTGCAGATAGCGCCACCAACCGCACGGTTGTCTATCATCCCATCACCTCCGAGAACATTCAAATCGGCGTTTACAATGTCTCGGCCTTCCTCATGCCCTTTGAAGAATGGCGGCGTGAATTGATGAGAGTCCCAAACCTGTTTCTTTCCATCATTATCTTTGTCTTATTGATCATGCTGGTTTGGGTGATGTTCAAAGGATTGAAAAAATTCTTCAAGCCATTTACTGAAATGCCTGAGATCCTGTCCTTTGTAAGCGCACTCTATGGCTTGGGGTATCTTGCATCCATTGCCGTGACCATGACCTGGTTCGACGCCGCGACAAAATTTCAACTCCGCATCATTGCGCCGGTTTTCGTCAGCCTGCTGACCCTGCTGGTTTATTTTGGGTATTGGCTGTGGCAAAAACAAAATAAACTTTTGTACGCCGTTACAATTGTGCTTGCGCTTTGCATCGTCGCGCTTTCCATTCACGGCATGACCGGCGCGGTCACCCAGCTCCGCAAAGGCGGGCAGGGATACGCCTCCTTCCGCTGGTTCGACTCCGAAGCCATGGAATTTCTGCGCAATCTTCCTGAAGGCACGCGCATTCACAGCAATCAGGTCGCGGCTGTCTATCTATATACAGGTCGGCCCGGTTATGTTCTGCCCGACCTCGTCGACGCTGTCACGGGGCTTCCGCGTGGACGGTACGAAGAAGGCGTGGCTGAACTCCGGGCAGATGTCCTGGCGGGCGAAGCGGTGCTGGCTCTCTTCCGCTTTGGCGCGGCGGACGAGGATGTCCAATCGGTGTACATGGACCTTTCCAACGGGTTATATCTTGCGTTTGACGTGCGCGGCGATAAAATCTACACAGCATTTCCATAGAGGCAAACCATGACCATTTTTGATAAATTCAACTTGAAAGACCGCGTTGCGATTGTCACCGGCGGCGGCGGGCAATTGGGATTTGAATTCTGCAAGACCCTCGCCGAAGCGGGCGCAGCCGTCGTTGCCGCAGATCTCAATATGGAACTCGCTTCCAGAACCGCTTCACGCTTGAAGGAGGCTGGGTACGTTGCATCAGCCTTCCCCTTGGATGTGACGCGCCTCGAATCGACCCGTGAACTGGTCGCTGAAACCGTCAAGCAGTTCAGCCGCCTCGACATCCTTGTTAATAGCGCCGCGCTCGATCCAAAATTCGATCCCGATGCCGCCGCAAAGGGAATCGCTCCCGGCGCCTTCGAGGATTATCCGCTCGAGGATTGGAACGCCGCCCTCAACGTCAACCTGACGGGCATGTTCCTGACCACGCAAGCCTGCGTCAAGCAGATGATCGCACAGGGCAAAAAGGGCAGTATCATCAACATCTGTTCGACCTACGGCTTGAACGGACCCGACCAGCGCATCTATATCAAGGATGGGGTGCGCGTGGCATACAAGCCTGTCTATTACACGACCACCAAGGCGGGCGTGATGGGCTTTACCAAATATCTCGCCGCCTACTATGCCGGGACCGAGATCCGCGTCAATGCGCTCACACCGGGCGGTGTGTATAACAATCATGAAGAATATTTTGTTAAAAATTACTCCGCCAAGACCATTTTGGGCAGGATGGCGAAGAAGGATGAAATGAACGGCGCGTTGTTGTTCCTCGCCTCGGATGCGTCTTCGTATATGACGGGGAATAATGTCATTGTGGACGGCGGTTGGACAGCCTGGTAGCCATGTAGGGACACAGCGTCGCTGTATCCCTACGGAGAATTTATGAAAGACATCCTCGCTCTCATCCCTGCGCGCGGCGGCTCGAAAGGCATTCCGCGCAAGAATATCCGCAGTTTTGCGGGCTATCCGCTGATTGCGTGGAGCATTGCCGCGGCGAAGCAATCCGCGCTGGTGACACGGATCATCGTCTCGACGGATGATGAGGAGATCGCTGCCGTTGCCCGCGAGTGGGGCGCGGAGGTTCCCTTCCTGCGTCCTGCTGAGTTGGCACAGGACAAGACCACCGACCTGCCCGTTTTCGAACATGCGCTCAAATTTCTGGAAGAAGTCGAAGGTTACTATCCGGGTATTATTGTGCAGTTACGTCCCACATCTCCCATCCGCCCCAAAGGGATGGTGGATGGCGCGGTCAGCATACTCTTGAATCACAAAGATGCAGATTGTGTGCGCGGAGTGGTCCCCGCGGCGCAGAATCCCTTCAAAATGTGGCGCTTCAACGGGGAGGACAAACCGCTTCATCCCCTGCTCGAATTGGACGGTATTCCCGAGCCATACAATGCTCCGCGCCAGATCCTGCCGCCGGTTTACTGGCAGACAGGGCATATCGATGCCATCCGCCTGGCGACGATCACGAATAAAAAGTCGTTGACAGGTGATGTCATTTATCCGCTGGTGATCGACCCGAAATACACGGTGGATATCGATACGCCAGCCGATTGGGTGAAGTATGAAGCGGTCATTTACGGCGGGTTGGATGTGGTCTCGCCGGGCGAGTCCCGTCGACGGATGCCTGAGACTGTCCAGATGATCATCTGTGATTTCGACGGCGTGGTGACGGATAATCTCGTCCTGACCGATGAGAAGGGCAAGGAGTCTGTCGCCGCTTCACGCAGTGACAGCATGCACATCAAAACCCTGCGCGAAAAAGGCGTGGAGGTGATGATCCTGTCATCGGAGCCGAACCCCGTTGTGAAGGCGCGGGCGAAAAAGATGGGGGTGGAGGCAATTCACGGGATCGGGATGCAGGACAAAGGTCGTGTGATGCGTGAAGTCCTTGAGCAGAAAAAGGTCAAGGCGGAGAACGTAATCTATATTGGCAATGACCTGAATGACCTTCCATGTTTCGAGATCGCGGGTTGGTCGGTTGCAGTTGCGGACGCGTATCCCGAGGTCATCCGCGCGGCGGATTTTGTGTTGACGAAGAATGGCGGACACGGCGCGGTGCGTGAGTTGTGCGAACTTGTGTTGAAGCAATTATCTCAAAAGGAGAATTAAGAATGGCTCGTGAAATTAAATTTGGAAAGCGAATGATCGGTGACGGGCATCCTGCATACGTCATTGCGGAAATTGGAATCAATCATAACGGTGATATCGAAATTGCCAAGAAGATCATCGATGCGGCGGTGCATGCGGGTGCGGATGCGGTGAAATTCCAGAAGCGCACGCCGGAGATCGCCACGCCGCCCGAACAGCAAAAGCAAATGCGTGAGACGCCGTGGGGGTACATTACTTATTTGGATTATCGTTACAAGGTCGAGTTCAATGAAGAGCAGTATCGCGAGATCGACCGCTATTGCAAGGAAAAGGGCATTGACTGGATGGTTTCAGTGTGGGACGAACCGTCGGTGGATTTTATGGAAAAGTTCGATACGCCTGCGTACAAAGTTCCATCCGCTTCGCTGACCGATCATAACTTGTTGAAGTACGTCCGCCAGACGGGCAAGCCCGTCATTATCTCCACGGGCATGTCCACGATGGAGCAAATTCATAAGGGTGTGAATGTGGTGGGCGAGGATAATCTTGTCATCATGCACTGCACCAGCACCTATCCGTGCGAGCCTGAAGAATTGAATCTTAAAATGATTGAAACGCTCCGCAAAGAATTTCCGAAGAATCCGATCGGCTATTCGGGTCACGAAGTGGGATTGGTCCCTTCGGCGGTTGCGATCGCGCTGGGCGCATCGTCCATCGAGCGTCACATTACGCTCGACCGCGCCATGTGGGGCAGCGACCAGGCGGCATCCGTGGAGCCGGGCGGCTTCGAGCGTTTGGTCAAATACATCCGCGTGACCGAAGCATCCCTTGGTGATGGCGTGAAGCGCGTGTACGAATCCGAAAAGGGTTCGTTGAAGAAACTCCGCCGCGTGACAAACGAATAAAAGAATGTACCGCGAAGAACGCTAAGATCGCAAAGGAAAAACGTGGCAGACTTTGCGCGCTTCGCGGTTGAATAACGCATGAGTATTATCCGAAAAATTCGCCGCACGTTACGACCTGCAGGGAAAACTGCCCAAGCCATCTGGCGATGGAAGCGGTTTTCTTTTCATGATACGCCGCCCATCTTCGGTAATTCCAAGCCGAAGAGCGGATCGCATCTGTTGTTGCAAATTCTCAACGGCTTCACGCAGATCATGCCATATCGTTATGTGGATGCGGACCCCGTGCGGACGATTGAAAAGAATGGAAGAAGAAAAACGAAGGAAGAAATTCTGGATGAATTAAAACAAATTCCAGACGGCGTCATCGGTTGGGGCTATGTGGATGCAACGCCTGAGAACGCTTCTTTCCTGACCCAGACCGGGCGCGTCAACTTTTTCATTTATCGCGACCCGCGCGACATGCTCGTCTCGCAGGTCTTCTTCGCGACCGATATGCACGAAGAGCATGGGATGCACGCCTACTACAAATCCCTGCCTGATTTTGGCGCGAGACTCAATGTGGCAATCACAGGCATTGACCAGGACGGCTTGAAAATGGTCAGCGTGAAACAACGGTACGAAGGCGTGTTCGCATGGCTCGAACAGAAGAACGTGATGTGCATCCGCTTTGAAGACCTGATCAACAACCGCGATGCGACGCTCCTGTCCATGCTCGATGAAGTGGAGAAGACGGGCTATACAATCCCAACGCCGCGCGAAAAGGCGCTGCCCATTTTGGTCGAAGCCATTCAGCCGAAGAAAAGTCACACCTTCCGTTCCGGGAAGACGGGCGGCTGGACACAGCACTTCACCGCAGAGCACAAGAAACTTTTCAAAGAAGTCGCAGGGGATTTGCTGGTCAGGCTTGGTTATGAAAAAAGCAATGATTGGTAGGGCGGAGTGAACGACTTCATCACCCAACGCATCAAACGTGGACTTGTCCGCAGGCTCAATAATCTCAGAATCGCATCGGTTGCGCGCGAAGTGGCTGGCAAAGAGCCAACTGCTTCTGGTGCGCCAGTGGTATTTTTCAAAGCATCTTCCGGCATTGACGACCTCTCCTGGAACAGCGGATTTCACCTGCTGGCTTCGTGGGCGTTCCGTTTGCATGGAATTTCAGTGGCATATTT
>CAYPHR010000077.1:0-10791 GCA_964410375.1 uncultured Anaerolinea sp.
AAAAATAAAGAATGAAACTTTTTCTGTAAAAAATTGGGGCTCGCTTTTCAAAAAAAAGCGCAAAAACCGAGAGCGAACAAAAATAAAAATCGGCGGTGAATGAGCCGCCAACTTCTCCGCGCGCAAAACGCAAACCGGATCGATTCACGATCGTCAGTTGGTCGCTGACCTTCATCCTCGTCGCCAGCTTGCTGGGATCGACCCTGTACTACAAGAGCACCCTCCCGCCGGTTGTGACAACGATTTCCGCGGCAGCGACGCCAGAATCGGATGCCGGTCAGACTCTGGCTCTTGTACCAAATGTCAGCGCGGGAGGAAGCGGATTTCCATCCATTTTCCGCGACCTGCAATTGAAGACGAACATCCCCGAACGCCCGCGCTACGAATCTGTCATCTACCGCGTATCGCGCGGTGACGCCATGCTGCGCATTGCGGAGAGTTACAACGTCAAGACGGAATCCATCCTGTACGTCAACACGCAGTTGGAGGACAACCCGCACAACCTGAAACCCGGCATGGAACTGGTCATCCCGCCGGTGGACGGGTTGTATTACGAATGGCAGGAAGGCGATACGTTCGAAGCGGTTGCCGAGAAATTCGAGGCTGAAGTAGATGAGATCGTCAACTTCCCGGGCAACGATATTGACCTGACCAACCCGGAGATCAAGCCCGGCACACTTGTCATGGTTCCCGGTGGCTCGCGTGAATTACGCAACTGGGCGGCAGACTTGCAAACTGCGGCACGCGGCGCAAACACCGGCACGGGCGGCGGGAATGCGACCAATGCGTGTGGCGGCGGTCCGGTTGCCAGCGGATTTGGCTGGCCCGCCAGTTCGCAGATCATCTCCGGCAACGGTTATGGACCGGGACACCTTGGGTTGGATATCCAGGCGGCTGAGGGCGAACCCGTGTACGCGGCAGGCAGCGGCATTGTGACGATGGCGCAAGGAGGCTGGAACTACGGCTACGGCAACGTGGTGCAGATCGATCACGGCAACGGCTATGTGACGGTGTACGCCCACTTGAGCGCCATCAGCGTCAGTCTGTGTACGCCGGTCGGGCGCGGCGCGGTCATCGGCTTGGCGGGCAACACCGGTAATTCCTTCGGCGCGCATCTGCATTTTGAAGTGCGTGTCGGCGGTTCGAATATCAATCCGTACGATCTTGTTCGATAGATAAAACCTGATGGGTCTTTGAAGACCTGTCAGGTTTTTAATTGCATGAACGAATCTTCCCTCAAAAAATCTCTTTCCAAACTTAACATCGGCGGCCTGCGCTATTTCGATTCCATCGGCTCGACCAACGATGAGGCGCTGGCATGGGCGGCGGGCGGCGCAAAGGATATGTCCATTGTGGTTGCAGATGAACAGACGCAGGGACGCGGCAGGCTGGACCGGAAATGGTTCACGCCAAAAGGCAGCGCGCTCGCCTTCAGCCTGATCCTGCGCCCCTCCGCGTCTCTGCGCCCGCATCTCTCGCGGACCGTGGGCTTGACCGCCCTTTCCCTGACCGATTCCTGTCTCAAGCTTGGTCTCGCTCCGCGCATCAAATGGCCCAACGATATCTTATTGAACGGCAAAAAAACGGCGGGAATTTTGATCGAATCGGTCTGGTCAGGCGAGGATGTGGATTCGCTGGTGATCGGGGTCGGCGTGAACGTGCGCAACACATCCGTGCCGCCGCTGGATGCGTTGCGATTCCCAGCCACCAGCATCGAGGACGAATTGGGGAAGGAACCGCCCCCGCGCGAGGACATCCTGCGGGAAATCCTCAACGCATTCCTTTCATGGCGCGAGCGGACGGGAACGGATGAATTGATCCAAGCTTGGGAGGAGAATCTGGCGTTTCGCGGGAAGCAGGTTCAAGTCGAGGCGGGAGGCGATGGGTATCCCATCACCGGAAGCCTGCATGGACTTGAATCCGACGGCAGTCTGCGTTTGCACGATGAACATGACAAATCCATGATTATCCGTTTTGGGGATGTCAGCCTGAGACCAATCGCATGATATACTTTAAAAATCGAGGTAACCATGTTCGATAATCTGCGAGAAGAAGCCAATTCAAAACCATTTTACGATGAAGAGGAAGCCCAATTCCAGCCCGCCGTGGGGAGCGGTTCTTCGGGTGGAGGCTCGCGCTTTCTCGGCATGACGCCCCCTCAGCGGTTCGTGATCGCGCTGATGATGATGTTCGCGGTATGCGTGATCGGCGCGTTGTGCCTGCTGGTAACGGAAAGAATTGCGTTCTAACAGACAAAAAAACGGGCGAGGTTTGCACCTCGCCCGTTTTGCTTTAAACCAGTTTTGGCTGGGCTTCCACTTCCTTTTCGTCCATTTGCGCGCCTGCCTTTTTCAACTCCTCGGCGGAGATGCGCGCCACGGAAGCCACACTATCGCCTTCCTGCGGCTTGATCAGGTGCACGCCGCGGGTAGCCCGCCCGGACTGTTTCACATCCTTCACCTTCAAGCGGATCGTCACGCCGTTTGCGGTCATGATGGTCAAGTCGTCCGCCTTTTGAACGACACGCGCAGCGGCGATATTCCCGATCTCTTTAAGCGCTTTCTGGTCGATGGTGGAGATGCCGCCTGTGGCGCGTCCTTTCGGTGTGTATTCGGTCAGCGGGGTCTGTTTGCCAAATCCCTTGGCAGTGACGACCAGCAACGCGCCATCCTTCTCGACCACATCCATGCTGGTGACAGCATCCCCCTTCTTCAAGCGGATGCCCTGTACGCCAGCCGCCTGCCGTCCCATGGAACGCACCTTGCTTTCGTTGAAGCGCAACGCCTGCCCATTTTCGGTGACGATGATGATGTCATCCTTGCCGGAGGTCAAGCGTGCCCAGCCGAGGGTGTCGCCCTCCTCAAGGGATATGGCTATCAAGCCGGAGGGCCGGACGGAGGCGAATTCATCCATCGAAACGCGTTTGATCCTGCCGCGGCCGGTCATCATCATGCAAAACGTGTTTGGCGAGAATTCACCTACCGCCATCGCCGCAGTGACCTTTTCATTCGGGTCAAGTGACAGGACGTTGACCAAAGGAATGCCTTTTGTGGTGCGGTCCGAATCCGGGATCTGATAGACCTTTTCGGAATACACTTTGCCCTTATCCGAAAAGAACAGCATGGTATTCAAACTGCGTGCAGGGATGAGCATCACCACTTCGTCCTCATCCTTGGTGGTATGACCGATCACGCCGCGTCCGCCGCGGCTTTGAGAGCGGAAGGCGGAGGCGGCAACGCGCTTGACATATCCGCGCTCGGTGATGCTGATAAGCACGGATTCGTCTGCCACAAGATCTTCGTCGTGAATGTCTTCCTTGGCTTCGGCGGCAATGCGTGTGCGGCGATCGTCACCGTATTTTTCAGCCAACTCGAGCAGGTCAGATTTGATGAGCGCGAGGATCTTCTTCGGGTTTGCAAGCAGGTCTTCAAGGTATTCAATCGTCTCGCGCACCTGCTTGTGTTCTTCCTCGATCTTCCAGCGTTCCAATGCGGCAAGCCGGCGCAATTGCATATCGAGAATTGCTTGTGCCTGCAATTCGCTCAATTTGAAGCGCTTCATCAAATTGGTCTTGGCAACGTCGGCATCCTCGGCTTCACGGATGGTCTTGATCACCGCATCGATATTATTCAACGCGATCAAATAGCCGTCCAAAATGTGCTGGCGGGCGCGCGCCTTTGCCAGTTCGAAATTCGAACGGCGCACGATCACCGTCTGGCGGTGCTCGATGAATATCTGCAACAAACGCTTGAGCGGAAGGGTGCGCGGCTCTCCATCCACCAGCGAGAGCATTTGCACGCCAAACGTGGACTGCAACGCCGTATATTTGTAAAGTTGATTGAGAACTTTTTTGGGCTGGGCAGTGCGCTTCAACTCGATCACAATACTCATGCCGCGCTGGTCGGATTCATCGCGCAGGTCGGAGATCTGATCGATCTTGTCCTCGCGCACAAGTTGGGCAATGCGCTCGATCAACGTGGATTTATTGACCTGATAAGGAATTTCGGTAATGTTGATCTGATAACGTCCCGCCTTGGTCTCTTCGATGTGGGCAATGCCGCGCATCACGATTCGACCGCGGCCTGTTCCATACGCCGAGATAATTCCCTCTGTTCCGACGATCATCCCGCCTGTCGGGAAGTCGGGTCCCTGCACGAACTTCATCAGGTCTTCAACGCTGACATCCTCGACCGTGTCGTAATTGTCGATCAGGTAATTGATCGCGCCGACCAGTTCGCGCAGGTTTTGCGGCGGGATGTTGGTTGCCATGCCGACGGCGATGCCCGAGGCTCCGTTGAGCAGCAGGTTCGGGAGTCTGGCAGGCAGGACGAGGGGCTCCTGAAGCGAATCGTCAAAGTTGGGACCAAAATCCACCGTATCTTTTTCAAGATCCGCCAGCAATTCTTCCGCCATCTTTTGCAGGCGCGCCTCGGTGTAACGCATCGCGGCGGGAGCGTCGCCATCTACCGAGCCGAAGTTACCCTGGCCTTCCACCAACAGGTAGCGCATGGAGAAATCCTGCGCCATGCGCGCCATGGATTCATAGACTGCTGAATCGCCGTGCGGATGATATTTACCAAGCACCTCACCCACGATACGGGCGGATTTCTTGTATGCCGAGTTCGAGCGGATACCGAGTTCGTGCATGGCATACAGGATGCGCCTGTGGACGGGTTTTAAGCCGTCGCGGGCATCGGGCAGGGCGCGCGCCACGATCACGCTCATGGCGTAATCGAGGTAGGCGGAGCGCATCTGCTCGTCAATATCAACAGATTCGATGTTTCCTGCGATCATATTCTCTTCAGCCATAAAAATTCCTTATACAGTGGGGAAACTGTCCAAAATTGGCATAAAAAGACACGAAGGTGGGAGAAAACTTCGTGTCCGCATTAGATGAAGAAAGCGCGTTTTTACAGTGTAATTATACCACCCCTGTCCGTTTTCTGTTGGCATTTTGCCCAGCCCGACAAATAAAAAAAGACCCGCTCACAATGCGAACGGGTCTTGTGTGCCGAAGGAGGGACTTGAACCCTCATGAGGGAACCCTCACTACGCCCTGAACGTAGCGCGTCTGCCAATTCCGCCACTTCGGCATCTCCATTTGATTGGCGGGATGTATTTTATCCCAAACGGGTGGAATGTCAATGAGAAAGGACGTGTTTTCAGGGAACAAAATCCGCGGCAGGTTCGTTAATAACAAAGCCCTTGCAAAACTGTCATTGCCAAACCATTACAGTACTGTTAGGGGAGTATCTTTTTACAAAAAATTTCGTTATATTATTCATCAGAAAGGAGTTGCGCCATGTTCGTTTTTGCAGTAGTGGTCATTGTTCTACTGCTCATCCTGGCGGGTGCCGATTTGTTCGTCGCCCAGTACAGCCCGGATGAACTCAGCAATATGGGAGTTCAAGAGCAATGACGGAAGACCACCCCATCCCCTAGCCCGATGCGCTGTTAAAGACGCGTCGGGCTTTTTTTGTTGATCGATTTTCCCTACCGAACGGTAGGTTTTGACAGATTGCGATATAATACACAAGCCCGCCCGAGCGGATCGTCCCCTCGCCACAAGGAATTACCGCATGGAAATTCGACCTTTCTTTACAATGATCGAAAAAATGATCCAAGTGACGGACGGTGTCGTCGTTATGGAAGATCATAATGGATTTCCGTTCAACGATTCCAATCTCTATCTGGTGGATACGCACGGACAGGTCGTTTGGAAGGCGGAAAAACCGGAAGCGAGGGCACTGTACTCGAAGATCAAATTGAACGAAGACCGTACCCTGTCCACCTTTACCACGCACGGCTACCTGTGCGAAGTTGACCTGAAAAGCGGCAAGATCATCAGCAAATCCAGGTTATAGAGAAAACGTTCCGTGCTTCCTGAAAATCCCTCCCTTATTTTTGTCATCGTATTTTTACTTTTCAGTTTGTTGTTCTTTTCCAATACCTACAAATTGTGGTTCAAAACGGACCAGTACTATCAGGAACTTCGGGACAGCCTGACCCGCGAGCCTTCGGTCTATCCATTCCGTGAGTTCTTTCTAAAACGGCTGGAAAACCGCAAGCGTTGGGAAGTGGAGCAGAAGATCTTCAGCCTGCTCGGCGTCGCGGCGGTCCTTGTGGCGGATGTGATGGTGGTGATGGCATATTTGGGATAGGGTATCACACCACAAAGTGTCACGAAGAGATACAAAGGCAAACCTTCGTGGGACTTTGTGACCCGTTGTGGTGAAAAAAAAGAATTTCTACAAGGAGTTCAACTTGAAAATCATTGCATGTATCAAGCAAGTCCCCGACTCGGAAGCGAAAGTGAAAGCCGAGGGCGGGCAGGTCTCGTGGGGGGACGCGCCGCTGGTCATCAACCCGTTCGACGAGTACGCCGTCGAAGGCGCGCTTCAGCAGAAGGAAGCTCTCAGTGGAACGGTCACTGCCCTGTGCATCGGACCCGAATCCGCGAAGGAGGCGCTCAAACACGCGCTCGCCATGGGCGCGGATGAAGCCATCCTTGTCTCCGATCCGGCACTCGAAAACCTCGACACCGCCGGAGCGGCGAAAGTCCTCGCGGCGGCGATCCAGAAGATCGGTGACGCCGACATGGTCATGTTCGGGCGGCAGACCCTCGACAATGGCGCAGGGTTGACCCCCGCGCAAACCGCCAGAGTCCTCGGGTATCCCATGCTTGGGTTGGCTGGCAGCATCAAGGTCGAAGGAAGCGCGGTCACGGTCGAAAGAGTGCTCGAAGAGGGCAGGCAGATCGTCAAGGCGAACCTTCCCGCCGTATTCAGTCTCGTGCAAAGTATTGGCGAGCCGCGCTACCCGTCGTTCATGGGCATCCGTAAAGCCTCAAAGGCGAACATCCCTGTCTGGTCGCTGGCTGACCTCGGCATCAACGCGCCGGCGCCGGTTGTAACGCGCACCGAATTGATGAACCCGCCCGTGCAGGAAACCGCCATCGAAATGATCACGGGTGAAACGCCCGCCGAGATCGCCGAAAAACTCGCCGACAAAATCATCGCGGAGAAAGTGCTATGAAAACCTTTGTTTATATCGACCACTTCAAAGGCGAAGTCCAGCCTTCTTCATGGGAGGCGTTGGGGCTTGCGAAAACATTCGGCACAGCGGTTGCGCTGGTCTTCGGCGCCGGTGTGGATGAAGTTGCGAAAGCCGCAGTGGAATATGGCGCGGATGAAGTCCTCGTTGCGGATGATGCTTCGCTGGCGGATTACCGCGCCGAGACGTATGCCTCCACCCTGTCCGCGCTCGCTTCTTCCTCCACCCCAGACCTGATCCTGTTCCCGACGACTGCCCGAACCCGTGAAATGGCGGCGATGACAGCCGTGGATTTGAACACCGGCGCGTTCACCGACCTGACCGCACTCGAAGCGAGCGGCGATTCATTCATTGCCACCCGCCCGATCTACGAAGGCAAAGTGCTGGAGAAGACCACCTGCTCTGCCAAGCCTGTGATGGCGACCATTCGCGGACGTGCCTTCCCCAAGCCTGAGCGTGAAGTGGGCAAAAGCGGCACGATCACGAAAGTTGCCGCCGCTGGTGAAGCCAAATCCACCGTGGAAGGTTACTCTGCATCCGAAAGTGCGGTGAACCTCGGCGATGCGAGTGTCATCGTCTCCGGCGGACGCGGCGTTTCGAACAACCCCGCACTCACTCCGCCCGCTGGCATGGACGAGAAACAAGCGGAGATCTGGCGCGCCCAGCAAGGTTTTGCGCTGGTTACTGAACTCGCCCAACTACTCGGCGGCGCAGTCGGCGCCTCCCGCGCGGCAGTGGACGGCGGCTACATTACGTACGCCCACCAGGTCGGGCAGACCGGCAAGGTCGTCGCCCCTGACCTGTACATCGCCTGCGGCATCTCCGGCGCGATCCAGCATCTCGTCGGCATGCGCAATGCCAAATTGATCGTCGCCATCAACAAAGACGCCGACGCCCCCATCTTCAAACAAGCCCGCTACGGCGTGGTCGGCGACCTGTTCCAGATCGTCCCCGCACTGACGGAGGCAATGAAGAAGAAACTGGGGAAGTAATTTGTAACGCATATGTGAACGGAAACTTCCGAAGTCAAAATGGCTTCGGAAGTCTTTTTATCCTTCTTGCAATATATCTTTGCTTTTATACTTTATAATCGCGTGAAATATTGCTCAAAATTTAGAAAGCACACATCAATGGTACTGGGAGATCACTGTGAAACCTGTTTTAGAAAAAATTATTTATGCTTATATCTGTGTAAGCGTAATGCTTACACAGACAGGAACACAACCTGTTTATGCTGCCAGTTTTACTGCCGCCACTGCCGCAGAATTGATTGCAGCCATCAATACTGCCAATTCCAATGGGCAGAATGACACGATTACACTGACCAATGATATTGTTCTTACAGAAGAAAATGTTGATTTCGGCGGCGGCAATGGATTGCCTTTGGTTGCTGCAGATGGAGGAAAAAGCCTGACGATTGACGGCGCGGGTTATTCCATCTCCCGCTCGTCGGTTGGCGGCACACCCGTGTTTAGGCTTTTGTACATCACTGCAGGTGCGGTAGTCACATTGCAGAATCTAACTTTTTCAAATGGAAGCAATGGCTCACCCGGCGGCGCAATCTTAAATGCGGGTACATTAACAGTCAAAAACTCATCTATTATCTCCAATACCGCTGGTAGCGGCGGCGCCATTCATAATTATCTTAATGCTGTCTTGAATATTCAAGACAGCGTCTTTACTGGAAACAGCACAACATCACTATCGGGCGGCGCTATTTATAGCACAGGGAATTCCGTAATTATTAACGGCAGCACATTTACGGGAAATACAACTGCCCAAAATGGAGGTGCAATTTCAATGATTGGCGGGGACACATTAAGCATTACAAACAGCACTTTTGTTAATAACACAGCTGCGACATTTGGCGGCGGCATATATAATTTTGGCAATTACGGGGTGGAAATCATCAATACTACATTTTTCAATAACGCGGCTGGTGACGGCGGGTCAGTCTATAACGAATCTGGATCTGTAACACTAAGAAATAGCCTCCTCGCGGTAGATATTTTTTTGATGGTCAACTGCGGCGGAAGCATCATTGCCGGGGTGGATAACATTGCAACCGACACCACCTGTGCCTCTTCCACGCCGGTATCTTTCAATCAACTCAAACTTGGGACGTTGGGGAATTATAGCGGAAGCACGCAGACCATTCCACTTTTGGCGGGTTCCCCTGCGATTGACCACGTCAGCGTGGATGGGGCTTCCTGCCCCACAACCGACCAGCGCGGCGTGACGCGTCCGCAGGGATCCGCTTGTGATGTTGGCGCGTACGAAAAACTCGGCGGTCCCTATCCCACCTTTGCCGATGTTCCGGTAGATAGCTTTGGCTGGGCACATATCGAATCGATCTACGCAGCCGGTATCACTGGCGGATGCACGACCTCTCCGCTCAACTACTGCCCCGGCAATCCCGTCACCCGCGCACAGATGGCGATCTTCCTCCTGCGCGGTATTCACGGATCGAGTTATGCACCACCTGCCCCTGCAGGAGATGTCTTCAGCGATGTTCCAAGTACTGCCTTCGCCGCTGCATGGATCGAGCAGCTCTTCGCAGAAGGAATCACAGGAGGATGTGGGGGCGGGAATTACTGTCCAAATAACCCGGTCACCCGCGCACAGATGGCGATTTTCCTCCTGCGCGCCAAGTATGGAAGTGATTACACTCCTCCTCCGCCCACTGGCGTTTTATTTGATGACATTCCCGCCAATGCTTTTGCAGCCGCCTGGATCGAACAACTGGCTGCTGAAGGCATCACATCCGGTTGTGGCGGTGGGAATTACTGCCCGAACAACACAGTCACCCGCGCTCAAATGGCGGTGTTCATCCAGAAAACCTTCGCGTTGCCACTTCCATAGAAGAAAAACTGAATAGAAGTTGGGAAAGTGATTTTGTAACGCATATGTGAACGGAAACCTCCAAAGTCGAAACGGCTTCGGAGGTTTTTTTTCATTCCAACTCCCTTGCCAGATGGCTATTCCTCCTTATAATTGGCGAAATCATCTCTAATTAATCATATAAAATTACAGCCTTTTTTCAGGGATTTTTCCCACAAAGGAAGTATACAGAGGAGAATTATGACATGAAGATTCAATTGCGATTTATCCCATTCTATTTGACCCTGCTGGCGCTCGTCGCCTCCCTGCTGGGTGCGGCGTTGACCACCCCCCCCGCGCGCGCGGCAAGTATTGTCGTGAACACAGACGCAGACAATACCACCGCAGGCGACGGTTTTTGCACCCTGCGTGAAGCCATTACCAACGCCGACACGGATACGGACACCACCAGTGGCGACTGTTCCGCCGGCGCCGGCCCGGACACCATCACCTTCGCGGATGATTACACCATCACCCTCGTTGGCAGCCAACTGCCCGCCATCACCACCGAGATCACCATCAACGGCAACGGTGCGGCGAATACCATCCTTCAGGCGAATGCAGCCGCGAACACAGCCACCTATCGTGTATTTCAGGTAGCCAGCACAGGCATATTCACCCTGAACGACGTCACCGTGCGCCACGGGCGTTGCGACGGTAGTTGCGCTGGCGGCGGCGGGTTTGTCAACATCGGGGGCGGCATTTTGAGCGAGGGTGAAACCAATATCAACAACTCCGTCATTTCAAATAACATTGCCGCGGGCGGCGGGGGTGGCATCTATCATTCGTATCAGTATCTCAAAAAACTCACCATCGAAGACAGCATCCTGAACTCCAATATTTCATCAACTAACGGCG
>CAYPHR010000078.1:0-10724 GCA_964410375.1 uncultured Anaerolinea sp.
TATAGATCGTAAAGACCAATATATTGGGGTTTGCAGCAAGTACAACGACATGGTTTTGGCATATATTGAAGCCCGTCCAGAATTGGACACAATAATCCTGACGGCAAGATGGGCACTCTCTGCAAACGGAACAAGATACAAAATCGAGGAAGGTGCATCCATCACTCAGGTAGATCTATGGTCAAAACAGGAATCAGCAAATACCGCCTTGTTTCAACTCGGATTACAGAGAACTATCTCCAAATTACGTGAATTAAATCGCAACATTGTCATCGTCACGGGAGTTCCAGAAGTCGGGTATGACGTTCCATCAGCCTATGTAATCGCATCCCAAACAGGCAGGGACATAAACTCCATCATTGCCCCAACGATGAGCGAGTATCAGGAGAGAAACGGAGTCGTCCTTAGTACAGTGAACTCCATCGTATCGAACAATGAAAATGTTTGGGTTGTGAATATCGCGGATGCAATGTGTGATATTGAAAAATGCAATGTGATTGCCGGAGAGCATCTGTTGTATCGAGACGATGATCACTTATCAACCTTTGGAGCTTATTACATCTCCCATCTATTTGCCCCTATATTCAATCCGAATAACTAAAAACTCAAGATGAAATCACTTTGTCCTTGATAAAAATAAATCCAAGAGGAAAATCAAACATGACCTTATTATTGCTACTTCGCCATGGCGAGAACGACTATGTCAAGACAGGGAAAATGGCAGGACGAATTCCCGGCGTGCACCTGAATGAAAGGGGACAAAAGCAGGCACAGGCGTTGGGTGAATCGCTGCGCAGCATCCCGCTCAAGGCGGTATATGCAAGTCCGCTGGAACGGGCGATGGAAACTGCGGCTCCAATCGCCGAATCTCACAAGTTGACAATCATTCAGGAACCCGACCTGATGGATACGCATGTTGGGAAGTGGCAGGGTAGATCATGGAAGGTACTGCGGCTGATGAAGGCGTGGAAGATCGTGCAGGAAGCGCCGTCGCGGTTCCGTTTTCCCGAAGGCGAATCGTTCCCTGAAACGCAATTACGGATCGTGAACGTGCTGGAGCGGATCGTGCAGAAACATAACAAACCCAAGGACGTTGTGGCGGTCGTCTTCCATGCCGACCCGATCAAGCTGGCAGTGGCGCATTTTCTCGGCATGCCGCTCGATCAATTCCAGCGGCTGGGATGTGATACCGGTTCGCTCACCGCACTGCATGTCAATGAGATGGGCGCGCATTTGATGAAACTGAACCAGCGTCCGCCGTTCGATTTCCTGCCGGCGAAAAAATAATGGCAAAGCTGAAACTCGACCTGCACGAGATCTACAACCGCGGAGACAAGATCGACGCGGAACTGAACCGCATCGTGGAGGAAGCCATCGACCGGAAGATCGCGCTGGTGGAGATCATTCCCGGCAAAGGCAGCGGACAGCTCAAGAAAAAAGTTTTGCGTTTTTTGAATCAAGGGCACATCAAAAAGTTGTATCACCGCGTGGAGAAGGACGATAAAAACTTCGGGCGGATCTTTATCCATTTCAGGTTCTAATATGAAAATACTCGAAACAAATAGACTGCTTCTCCGCCATCTCATCATGGATGACCTGGATGAACTCTTTGCTTTATACAGCGACCCTGAAATCCGGAAATATTTCCCTGAGGGCGTCCTGAATTACGAAGAAACAAAAGAAGAACTCGAATGGCACATGAACGGACATCCGCGCCATCCCAAACTGGGGCTGTGGGCGACCGTCCATAAGGAAACGGGGAAATTCATCGGGCGCTGCGGACTGCTGCCATGGACGCTTGATGGGCAGGATGAAGTGGAGATCGCCTATTTGCTCGACAAGGCATATTGGAAACAAGGGCTCGCGACAGAAGCCGCGCAAGGCATCCTTCGATACGGATTTGAACAATTAAATCTATCTCGCCTGATCTGTATGATCGATCCCGGGAATATCGCATCCCAGCGGGTTGCCGAAAGAATTGGAATGACCTTCGAGAAAAAAGTGGATGGATATGAAGGGGATAATATTCCGTTTTATATCTATTCCATCATCCGTAAGGAGTGACAGAAATGTATGAAGTGGCGAAACACGAACGCTCCGTTGAATTAGCTACTTGGACAAAAATCGAGTTTTTTCTATTCTTATTACAACATGAAGATCGAAATACAACCCGCCTCTTTGGAAGACAAAACCATCCTGCGCAACCTGATGGAGTTGTATGCCTATGATTTCAGCGAGTTCGAGCAGTCTGATGTGGATGAGCACGGGCTGTTTGGGTACGAACGCCTTGACCACTACTGGACGGAACCCGGGCGGTATCCATTCCTTGTGCGGGCGCATGGCAGGCTGGCAGGCTTCGTACTGGTGAGAAACCTGGAGGAGTCCACTCCCGTTCATTCGATCGCGGAGTTTTTCATTCTTAGAAAATACCGCCGCCGGGGGGTGGGAAAAGCTGTAGCTCATCAGATCTTCGGAATGTTTCCGGGGCAATGGCGGGTGGCGCAGACAGAGGACAACCACCCAGCGCAAGCCTTTTGGCGCAAGGTCATTTCCGGGTACACACAGGGAAACTTCAAAGAGATCTGGTCGAACGATGACAAATGGAAGGGACCCATTCAAATATTCGGCACAGAGGCAGATGCGATTTCGAAGCCCTGATGACTTAACATTACAAAAATCACCTTGACATCCAGCCGTTCGCATCGTAAAATGCGATTAATCGGATTAATCAAGTTTTATGCTTCGCGAGCGGATCTCCCCCAACATTTCAGAGTTTCTCAGCTATCTGGCGTCACATCCGGAGGCAGAGAATAAACTCCCGCCGTTGACCGAACTCAGCCGCGAACTCGGCGTCGGCGTGGCGGCATTGCGGGAACAGCTCGAAGTGGCGCGTTCGCTTGGGCTTGTAGAAGTCAAGCCGCGCACGGGAATGAGGCGCAAGCCGTATTCCTTCGCTCCCGCCGTTCTGAAGAGTCTCGATTACGCCATCGCGCTCAACAAAGATCATTTCATCGCCTTCGCCGACCTGCGCCAGCACATCGAGATCGCCTACTGGCATCAGGCGGTAAAATTACTGACGACCGACGACCACAATACATTGCACGAACTGGTTGCGCGCGCATGGGAAAAACTGCACGGCAACCCCATCGAAATCCCCCACCCCGAACATCGCGAACTGCATCTCACCATCTACCGCCGCCTGGAGAACCCTTTCGTCACCGGCATCCTGCAATCGTATTGGGATGCCTACGAAACCGTCGGCTTGAACTTCTTCACCGACTACAATTACCTGACCCAGGTCTGGACGTATCATCAGCAAATGGTCGACGCCATTTGTGCGAACGATGTGGAAGCGGGCTTCAAAGCCCTGACCGAACACACCGATCTGATCCACCACTTATTATCATCGTCCCAGTGACGACAACTTTACGAGGAGTTCCATGAACAAAAAAGTGAACGATTTTTCGATCACGGTTGGCACCAAGAACGGCTCCGGCAGTTCCACCGCCAACAACACCATCCTGCGTTCGATCTTCAAGATGGGCATCCCCGTTTCGGGCAAGAACCTGTTCCCCTCCAACATTCAGGGCTTGCCGACGTGGTACACCATCCGCGTCAACAAGGATGGCTTTATCGGACGGCAGGAAACCAACGATATCGTCATTGCGATGAACCCCGATTCGTTCGCGCGGGACCTCGCATCTGTTTCGCCCGGCGGAGCTTTTTTCTACGCCGACGATATCAAACAGCCCATCACCCGCGTGGACATTGCCATCTACCCGATGCCGGTCAAGACCATCGTCCGCAACGACCCGAACGTCCCGACCGACTTCCGCGAGCTGGTCGGCAACATGGTCTATGTGGGCGTGCTGGCGCAGATGATCGGCATCGATTTTGAAACGATCCGCGCCGCGCTGACCTTCCACTTCAAGGGCAAGCAGAAACCGATCGACATGAACTTCAACGCCCTGAAAGCCGGCGCCGACTGGGCAAAGGAAAATCTTGAAAAGAAAGACCCGTTCCAGCTCGAACCGATGAACGAAACCGACGGGTTGATCATGGCGGACGGCAACACCGCCGCAGCGATCGGCTCCATTTTCGGCGGCATTCAGTTCGCGGCATGGTACCCGATCACGCCCGCCTCTTCCCTCGCTGAATCCCTGAACGACTTCCTGCCCATGCTCCGCAAGCGCGAAGACGGCAAGCACACCTATGCCGTCGTGCAGGCGGAAGATGAACTCGCCGCGCTCGGCATGACCGTCGGTGCGGGCTGGGCAGGGCTGCGCTCGATGACATCCACCTCCGGTCCCGGTCTCTCACTGATGACCGAGTTCGCAGGCTTGGCATATTACGCGGAAGTGCCCGTGGTCATTTGGGATGTGCAGCGCATCGGTCCGAGCACCGGCTTGCCGACCCGCACCTCGCAAGGCGACCTGACCTTCACCCACTTTATCGGTCACGGCGACTCACATTCGGTCACGCTCCTGCCCGGTGACGTGTACGAGTGCTTCGAGTTCGGCTGGAAATCCTTTGACGTTGCCGAGCGTTTGCAGACCCCCGTGTTCGTGTTGAGCGACCTCGACATGGGCATGAACCAGTGGATGAGCAAACCCTTCCAGTACCCCGAAACCCCGATGGATCGCGGCAAGTTCCTGACCGAAAAAGACCTCGAGGAACTCAAGGGCAACTGGGGACGCTACCGCGACAATGACGGCGACGGCATCCCCTACCGCACCTTCCCCGGCAACAAACACCCGATGAGCGCGTACTTCACGCGCGGCACCGGTCACGATGAGAACGCGCGTTACAGCGAAGACGCTGACGTATATCTCCGCAACATGGAACGTCTCAAGCACAAATACGAGACCGCAAAGAAGTACGTCCCTGCGCCGGTCCTGCACACGAACAAGAAAGCGACCGTCGGCATCCTTGCCTACGGTTCGACGGAAAATGCCATCTTCGAAGCACAGCACCAACTTGCGACCGAGCACGGTCTCCAGACCGAGTTGATGCGCCTACGCGCCATCCCCTTCACGGACGAAGTGACCAAGTTCATCGAGAAATACGACCAGGTCTTCGTCGTCGAAATGAACCGTGATGGACAGATGTATCAGATCCTGCTGACCGAATATCCGCAGTATGCGGCGAAGTTCAAGTCGGTGGCGTATCAGGACGGTCTGCCCGCGGCGGCGAAGTGGGTGCGCGAGGGGATTCTGGCGAAGTATGAAAGCCGGAAGGCGGAAGGCAAAGCGCAGAAGAAGGCTCCAGCGAAGAAGACTGCTTCGAAGGCAAAGCCAGCCCCAAAGAAGAAAGCGGCGGTGAAGTCCACGAAGAAGACCATCGCCAAGTCCAAGTCATCCGCGAAGTCGAAGCGGAAATAGTTATTGGTACGGTTATCCAAAAGGAGTAAACCACTATGACTGAAGCTCTCCCCATGGCTGGCACGCCCGCAAATACGAACGCTGCCGGTCTGACAAAGAATGATTACCGCGGCAACCCGACCACCTTGTGCCAGGGCTGCGGACACAACTCGATCTCGAACCAGATCGTGACCGCGCTGTACGAAATGAGCATCGTGCCGGAAGATGTGATGAAGTTCAGCGGCATCGGCTGTTCGTCCAAGTCGCCGACCTACTTCCTGAACCGCACCTTCGGCTTCAACAGCCTGCACGGACGCATGCCGTCCATTGCGACGGGCGCCCTGTTCGCGGATGCGCGCATGAAAGGCATCGGCGTTTCGGGCGACGGCGACACCGCCAGCATCGGCATGGGACAGTTCAAACACGTCATGCGCCGCAATGTGAACATGGTCTATATCGTCGAGAACAACGGCGTGTACGGTCTCACCAAGGGACAGTTCTCCGCCACCGCCGAAAAAGGCTTGCAGTTGAAAAAGCAGGGCGAGAATCCCTACATGCCCGTGGATATCTGCATGGAAGCGCTGGTCTCCAACGCGACCTTCGTGGCGCGTTCGTTCGCAGGCAACCCGAAACAGGTAAAAGAATTGCTGAAAGCCGCGCTGGCGCACAACGGCATCGCCGTGCTGGACATCATCAGTCCGTGCGTGACCTTCAACAATCAGGACAATGCCTACCACTCGTACGCCTGGGGCAAGGACCACGAGGAACCCCTGCACGAGATCTCCTACATCGCGCCGCGCAGTGAGATCATGCTCGAACGCGAAATGATGGAAGGCGAAGTCCGCGAAGTTGCCATGCACGACGGCTCGACGATCATCTTGAAGAACCTCGAAAAAGATTACAATCCCACTGACCGCGTCGAAGCAATGCGCGTGATGGAAGAAGCCCAGCGCAACAACTGGCTGGTGACGGGTCTGCTCTACCTCAATACCACCAAGCCGGCGCTGACCGACATCTACAACCTTGTGGATACGCCGCTCAACCGCCTGACCGAAGCGGACCTGCGACCCGAGCGCGCCATGATCGACAAGATCAACGAGCTGATGTTCTAAACGTCCAAACCCTCACCCCTACCCCTCTCCCAACAGGGAGAGGGGTTTTGTTATCGCCATGACAAACGAAACGACTTCCGAAAAACTCAACTTCAAACAGATACTGCCCGTCCTTGTCATCGTGCTGGTGGACTTGATGGGGCTGTCCATTATCATTCCTTTGCTGCCGCTGTACGCCGCGCGCTTCGGGACCACCCCGCTGGTGATCGGCATCCTGCAGGCGACCTACCCGATGATGCAATTCGTCGGCGCGCCGATCCTGGGGAGACTGTCCGATAAGTTCGGCAGGAAGCCGGTGCTGGTCGTTAGCCAGATCGGGACATTGGGCGGGTTCATCCTGCTCGGCTTCGCGGACTCGCTGTTCCTGCTGTTCCTTTCGCGCATCATCGACGGGCTTTCCGGCGCGAACATCGCCACCGCCCAAGCCGCGATCGCGGACAGTACCACCGAGAAGACGCGCACACAAGGGCTGGGGTTGATCGGCGCGGCGTTCGGGGTCGGCTTTGTGCTGGGACCGATCATCGCCTTCATCGTGCTGGCGGCAACCGGACAGAACTATCAGGCAGTGGCGTTCACCGCCGCTTTCTTCTCGTTCGTCTCCATCTTATTGACGTCCTTCTGGTTCAAAGAGACGGTGCAGCAGGCGGAAGACCCCGAAGCCTCGCGCAAACGCCGTCCCTTCTCGTTCGATGCGATGCGCAACGCGCTCAAGAATCCCGCCATCGGCTTTTTGCTGGTGATCATGTTCTTTTACCGCATCGCCTTCGGCGGCTATGAACAACTCTTTTCGCTCTTCACGCTCACCCGCCTCGGCATGGACGCGCGCGACACGTCCGGTTTGTTTGCGCTGGCGGGCATCACCATCATCGTCATTCAGGCGGGTTTGATCGGCAGATGGTCGCGCCAAAAGGGAGACCGCTGGCTGGTGCTGATGGGACTGGGCGCATTGGCGGTCGGCTTGATCGGCACGGCGCTGACCCCGGCAAGCCCGGTTCCGTGGTACGAACGGGACAGCGTGCTCGAAAGCATGGCAGGACAGGGCGAACAACGCGTGTCGATCCAAAGCATACAGATCGAACTGCCCGAAGAGACATCCAAAGGCTGGGGCGGAGTCATCTGGCTGCTGGTGGCAAGCCTGCCCGCAGCGGTGGGCGGCGCGGTACTGCATCCCGCCATCAACAGCCTGATCTCCAAATCGGCAGACCCGGCAGAGTTGGGCGGAACGCTGGGGGTTTCGGCGGCGGCATACAGCGCGGCGAACGCCATCGCGCCGTTGTTCTACGGCACACTCTTCCAGGTCTTTGGCGGACCCGTGCCGTTCTTCGTGGGCGGACTGATCTTGGCAAGCCTGCGCCTGTTCGCGCCGAGGGTCGTGAAATAGAACCTATAGGATTTGATCCGCAGATTTCGCAGATCGGGCAGATGCAGAAAGGCAAAAAGAAAATTGGTAGGGGCACAGCGACGCTGTGTCCCTACGGTTATAATGCGGGGAAATGAGCAACATTGAAGCAGAGATCAAACTGGAATACGTGCGCGCTTCGGGACCGGGCGGGCAGAACGTGAACAAAGTGGCGACGGCGGTGCAGCTGCGCTTCGATGTGTTGAACTCGCCCTCGCTCGCCGCGGACTTAAAATCGCGCCTGATGCGCCTTGCAGGGAAACGGGTCAACGCGGAGGGCGTGCTGGTGATCGAAGCGAAATCCCGCCGCACACAGGAAGCCAACCGCGAAGAGGCGTTGAAGAAGTTCCACGAGTTGATCCGCAAGGCGGGCGAGAAGCCGAAACTGCGCCGCAAGACCAAACCGACAAAGGCATCGCAGGAGGAACGGTTGAAGGGCAAGAAGAAACGGGCGGAGGTCAAGAGATCGAGGCGCGGGGGTTATGAGTCCGAGTGAGAGAAACAGGTCAAGGAGTCTTTAATGGCTAAGAAAAAATCGTCAACGTCGGATGTCGTGTTCCGCTGGCTCGGCTGGCTTGTGCTGATCGGCTTCGTCGGCAGTATCCTGTGGTCGATGTGGGTGGACACGCTCCAGCCGCTGATCCGCGCGGGAGATACGCAGGCGTTGATCTTTAATCTGGTCGGCCTGCCGATCATCCTGCTGGGGACCGGCATCTTTGTGCATGGCGGATTCCGGTTCGTGCGCGCCACGTTCCATTCGATGCAGGAACCGGAGACGGTGGAGAACATTGCAAGAATCCAGGAAGGCAGTTTGCCGCCCGATGAACTGCGGCAGGCGCGGATGGAAAACCTGCGCGCGTTGTGGACGGCATGGAAGCGTCCGCTGGCGTGGCTGGCGTTCGGGTTTGCGCTGATCGCACTGGGCGGATTTCTGATCAATTACGTGTAAGGACGCCAACCGCCGGTTGAATCCGGGAAACGCGCGTGCTATGATGACCTTGGGGAATGCGAGTCAGGTCTGGTCGTTACGTGATAAAGGAGTCACCATGCGCCGTATCTTTTTCATTTGCTGCGCACTGACCGCCCTGCTGAACGCGTGCGGGACGGGAACGCCGCGCCTGCCCGGCGGGCTGACGCTCGAGGAACATGTGCTGGCGCGCGCGCCACGTTCGGATTCGTTCACGTTCGAGCCGGTGGAAGGCACGCAGGAAGGAGTGCTGGCACGGCATGCGTCCGAACGCTCCCAGCGTATTCCCCTGCCGATCGTCACGGTGAACGGCAACCCGGCGATGGAGGCGGGCTGGAACGAAGGCGTGCTGACGGCGGAAGTGTTCACGGATCCCCTCCAGCCCCCGGCGCAGATCGCGCAAGTCTCCCATGCCGGTGAGGTCATTTTCAGCGCGCCCGCCGGTATGCCCAGCCCGCTCCTGCCCCTGCAAGGTCTGTGGACGTACGACGGTCATTGGGCGCTCGAGATCGCGCTTGCCACGCCCGAGGTCTGGGCGGGACAGGTCTATATCGACGGGGAATCGGTCAACGAGGCGCAGGGATACGAGGAAGCCTTCGGGTTTCAAACGCTCTCCGGCAAGCCGTTCTACTTCTTCCGGCAGGCGGGGCAACTGGGGTTTTCCTACGACGGCAGGCAGGCGTCCCTGCCTTACGACAGCATCCCCCACTATCTGTGTTGCAGTGAGTCGGTGTTGAATCCGCAACAGGCGCGGGAGATGACGGCGTTCTTCGCCCAACGCGGCAATGACTGGTTCTATGTGGAACTGGGGAATTTTTCGGGGCAGTGAGCGCCGCAGACCGCCCTGCCAGCGTCTTTTTTGAAACAGACACCGGTCAATTTCGGAATTGAACGGTGTCGTTTCTTAAACACACAGGCGGAAGTTTCGGAAAACTTCACTATGTTTTTGGAAAAACTTCACTATGTTTTACCGAAAACTTCACTATATTTTCCGAAAAACTTCACTATGTTTTTGCAAAAATATCACTATGTTTTTCAAATCTGCCCGATTGGTTTTTACAATCTATCCGGTTGGTCTTTGCCCGCCGCCCGGGATGTTTTTCCATTCTCTCAGAACGTACCTGAAAACCTGCTCTTAACCGCTGCGTCTTCGCGCAGTGAACGACAGATAAACGCAGATGAAGGGGATTTTTGGATCATCCGATCAAGTCATCTGCCTTTATCTGTGTTCATCCGTGGTGAATTAAGTCTTTTCAGACACTCCATCAGCGGATCTTTTCGAAGCGGACGTTCCTTAGTGCGCGTTTGAACCGTTTGCCCGGGTTGAAGCGCGGCAGGAGGCTGGTGATCTGGTCGCCTCGCACGTCTTGTGCCTGCTCTGCCCCATCGGACGTGGTGCGCAGCCAGAAGTTCCCGAAATCGCCCAGTTCGACGATATTGCCCCTTGCCAATTGCTCCGGGATGATGGCAAGAATGCTCTCGACCGCCGCCATCATGTCGTCAGGCGTGAGCGTGGAACGGCTGGATGCTTCTTCCGCCAGTTCATACAGGCTCATGCGTCCGCTGGACTGGATGGAGGGATAATATTTCTTCGGCGCATTCGGTTTGGCGGGGTTGCCGCGCTGGACGACATTGAACTTGATCGACATGGTCTGCTCTCCTTGTCTGTGCAATTAACGATAAAGCGTGTCCAGATTTTAATCCAGAATGGCACGGTGGAAATGCTTGGGAAGCTTTTTGATTTTGGCGAAGATTCTGTCAGTTTTCTGTAATCTCCGTTTCGTTGACCTGCTTGGTGGGCGTGCTTATAATTTGAGTATTCTATTTTGGTGGCGGAGTTACAAAAAGGTCAAACATCAGAGAAGTGAGCACTTTCCTGATGCCAA
>CAYPHR010000079.1:0-5011 GCA_964410375.1 uncultured Anaerolinea sp.
ACCCGACGCCGGGCGTGGAGATCGTTGCCAATACCATTGATACGCTTATAAACGGGAAATATCTCACCATCGCGCCGCCGTGGATGGCACTGCTCATCACGCTTGGCGCGGCATTGCTCGCATACCTCATCACGCTCTCCAAACGACCTACGTTGACCATTTCTCTGCTGATCGTTGCAATGATCGGTTACGTCGCTGCGGCATTCACCATCTTTGTCCGCCAGAGATACATCCTGCCGGTGATCATCCCCGAGATCATGCTCTTTTTGGGTGTTATTCTGCCGAGTTTGGAGCAGGCGGTTTCGCAGGAACTCGAAAAACGACGCGTCCGTAATCTGTTCAGCCGCTTCATTTCACCTGAAATGGTGGATCAGATGATGATGACGCAAGATCTGAACTCGCTCAACAAACGCGCGGATGTCAGCATCCTATTCTCGGATATTCGCGGATTCACCACCCTCTCGGAGCGAATGACACCGGAGGAGGTCGTTGCCCTTCTCAACCCCTATCTGGAAGCCATGTCCAAGGTCATCAACCAGCACGGCGGAACTGTGGATAAATATGAGGGCGACGCGATCATTGCTTTCTTTGGCGAACCCGTTCCGTACAAAGATCATGCCGTGCGAGCATTGCGGGCGGCGCTGGATATGCGAAAGGCTTTGACCAAACTCAAGGAGAAGTGGGAGGACGAAGGGCGTCCCAGCAACATCGAAATGGGAATTGGCATCAATTCCGGCGAGGTGTTCGTAGGGTTGCTCGGTTCAGAACAGCGCATCAACTACACGGTTATCGGCGATAACGCCAATCTCGCCTCCCGCTTGCAAGACCTGACTAAGACCTATGCCTGGCCCATCCTCATCAGCGAAAGTACCTACCAACAGGTTAAGGACGAATTCGAGACGGAACTGGTCGACTCTGTGACCGTCAAAGGAAAAACCCAGGCTGTTAATGTGTATAAGGTCCTTGGGTGGAAGGACACGGAGGATTCCGAAAAACTTTCAGCGTGGCAAAAGGCTTGAGAAAATCGAAGCAGGTTCGGTCAGCAAAAGATGCGTCCAAGTCTCATAGGCGCATCTTTCGTTTGTGAAGTACTTGTGTCGAATTGTACAAAATCCATTTTTTTGGTATAGTTATAAATAAATTTCACAAAGGCGAGGGCACATGAACGCAGAGAAAATACCGGATATCATTATCGGGCGCCTGCCCGTTTATTTGCGCGCATTGCAGCGCATGGCAGATATTGGGTTGAAAACCACATCTTCACAGGAACTCGGCGAACATGTGGGCATTTCTGCCGCCCAGATTCGCAAGGATATTTCTCAGTTCGGCGAGTTTGGAAAACAAGGCACGGGCTATTCCATCGAGTTTCTGATCGATAAATTGCGGGAGATCTTAAAAGTTGACCGCATTTGGGATGTGGTGATCGTCGGAGCCGGCGATATGGGACATGCGCTCGCCAATTATCAGGGTTTCAAAAACCGCGGTTTCCATGTCGTGGCGATCTTCGACAATAACAAGGAAAAAGTTGGTCAAAAGGTCGGCGAGTTTAAGATCGAAGATTCGGAAAACATGATCGAGCAGATCAAATCGGCTGGCATCAAGATCGCCATGCTCACCGTCCCCGCCGCCGCCGCGCAGGGGGTCGCCGACAAACTCGTACAGGCGGGCGTACACGCCATTTTGAGCTATGCCCCCATCAGCCTCAACGTGCCCAATAATGTGAAAGTTCAATATATCGACCCGTCAACCCATTTGCAGAGGATGACGTATTATCTTTAGATTTTTTCGATGAATATGCGCCCGGCTTTTGGTCGGGCGTTTTCTCTTGGATGACGGTCTCGCATCAGACTCCGCCCTAACCTGCTCCTCTCAAGTGAATTGTCTCTGGCATTTAAAAAAACAGGCGACCAATTCGGTCGCCTGTTTTGACTTTCATCCGGTACCTATACTTGCGGCAGATTCCTGCGGATGACGTTCAACATACTGAAGCTCTTTACCGCACCCTGAACCACACAAGTAAGGGGGTTATCAACAAGATACGCAGGAATGCCGAGCGACTTGGTCAACAGCTTGTCAACGCCGCGCAACAACGCGCCGCCGCCGCACAATGCCACGCCGCGGTCAATAATGTCTGAGACCAATTCGGGCGGAGTACGCTCCAGAACTTTGCGTCCCGTCTCGACGATCTGCTTCAGCGGATCCTGCAAAGCCTCGACGATCTCACCGGTTGTCAGCGTAACAGGGCGCGGCAAGCCGGTCACCTGATCCTGTCCCTGCACTTCCATGCTGTTTTCCGTATCCTGCGGAACCGCCGCTCCGATGCGGATCTTCAATTGCTCGGCGGTCAATTGTCCGATAACGACACCGTACTTACGGCGCACGTAGTTGACAATGGCTTCGTCCAAATCCATGCCGCCGGCGCGCAGAGTATCCGCAGAGACAATGCCGTACATTGCCATCACAGCGGCTTCGGTGCAACCTCCGCCGAGACAGATGATCATATTTCCAGATGGGGAATTAATCGGAAGGTCAATGCCGATGGCGGCTGCCAGCGGCTGTTGAATGAGATATGCTTCGCGGCTGCCGGCTTCCATCACCGCCTCGTACACAGCGCGACGTTCCACGCTGGTGACGCCAAACGGAACCGTAATCATCACGCGCGGGCGAAAAATACGCATTGAGCCGCTGGCGCGCTGCAACAGATATGCCAGAAGTGTTTCCGTGATCTCATAATCTGCGATCACTCCATTCTTCAGCGGACGCGCCACCTCGATGGTGTCGGGGACTTTTCCATACATGTCCCTTGCTTCGACACCGGCTGCCACCATCTTCTGGTCATCGACTTCAATCGCAACGATGGTTGGCTCCTCCAACAACACTTGCGTGCTGTCGGCGATACGCGTAAACATCGTCCCCAAATCGATTCCCAGATCTTTTGAAAAAAGCGCCACTTGGGATTAATTCTCCGAGGACGGCATTTGCATCCCGCCGCCTTTTCGGTAACGCCGTACAGCATCCAAACGCAGGTTGGATTTTCGCAACGCAGCTTCCATCATGAGGTAGGCATCACTATCCGCAGGCACGCCCTTGGCAAGCGCCTCTTCAGCACGCTTGCGGGCTTCTTCGGCTCGGGATGCATCAATTTCCAGCACATTCTCCGCTGCATCCGCAAGGACGGTCACAATATCTGGCTGAACTTCTGCAATACCGCCAGCGACCGTGAATATCTCCTCCTTGCCGTCTTTGCGAACTTTGATGATTCCATATTTCAAAGTCGTTAAGATGGGTGAATGCTTGGGCAGGATACCCATCTCTCCCGCCGCACCAGGAAGCACAACAATATCCACATCGCCAGCGAATACAGTGCGGTCTTGGGAAACAATTTCACATCGAATGGTCATGGTTCTTTTCCTTACGTATCACGGACCAGTTAATCCGTGATACGTAATTCATCCAAACTTAGGAGTTGGCAAGCTTTTCCGCGCGGGCGCGAACATCATCGATCGTGCCAGCCATCATGAAAGCCTGCTCAGGCAGGTCATCGCATTTACCATCGAGGATCTCGCGGAAGCCGCGCACGGTTTCACGGAGCGGAACATACTGTCCGCCGATGCCGGTAAAACGTTCCGCCACGTAGAACGGCTGGGAGAAGAAACGCTCGATCTTGCGGGCACGTCCCACCACCAGTTTGTCGTCTTCGGAGAGTTCGTCAATGCCGAGGATGGCGATGATGTCCTGCAAGTCCTTGTAACGCTGGAGCACACGCTGGACTTCACGAGCCGTCCGGTAGTGCTCTTCACCCACGATGTTAGGATCAAGAATACGGGAGGTCGAGGCGAGCGGATCCACGGCGGGGTAAATACCCTTTTCCACAATGGAGCGCTCGAGAGCGATGGTCGCATCAAGATGGGTAAAGGTCGCCACAGGTGCGGGATCGGAGTAGTCATCGGCAGGAACATACACAGCCTGCATGGATGTAATCGAACCGGTGCGGGTGGAGGTGATGCGTTCCTGCAATTCGCCCATTTCGGTGGCGAGAGTGGGCTGGTACCCCACTGCGGACGGCATACGACCGAGAAGCGCGGATACTTCGGAGCCGGACATGGAGAAGCGGAAGATGTTATCCACGAAGAGCAGTACATCCTTGCCTTGATCGCGGAAGTATTCCGCCATCGAGAGCGCGGTCAGTGCCACGCGCAGACGCACGCCGGAGGGCTCGTTCATCTGCCCATATACCATGACCGTATCCTTCATAACGCCGGATTCGATCATTTCACGATAGAGTTGTGTTCCTTCGCGGGTGCGCTCGCCGACACCGGCAAACACCGAGTTGCCTTCGTGCTCGGTTGCCACCGAACGGATGAGTTCCATGATAATAACGGTTTTGCCCGTTCCTGCGCCGCCGAAGATGCCGGTCTTACCGCCCTTGGTAAACGGGGCGATCAGATCAATAACCTTGACACCGGTCTCAAAGATCTCAACGCGGGTGGATTGTTCTGCAAATGGAGGCGCGGGGCGGTGAATAGGATAGCGGATATCGGACGTAACCGTTCCCTTTTTGTCGATGGGATTACCGAGCACATTGAAAATACGCCCGAGTGTAGATGGACCCACCGGGACTAGGATGGGGGCGCCGGTTGCTTTCGCAGGAACGCCGCGCTGCAAACCGTCAGTTGAATCCATGGAGACGGTACGTACCCACCCGTTTCCGAGGTGCTTCTGCACTTCAAGAATAAGCGGTTCCTTATCGTCACGCGCTACTTCGATCGCTTCAAAGAGTTCGGGGACATTGCCATCAGGAAATTCAACATCCACCACACCACCAAGAACTTGTACGACACGGCCATTAATGTTTGCCATGAGTTTCCTCCAGTTATTTCGCGGCAAGCGCTTCCGCGCCGCCGACAATATCCAAAATATCGTTTGTGATCGCCTGCTGGCGAACCTTGTTGTATGCCAATTGCAAAGCACCGACGAGTTCCTTGGCGTTGTCGGTGGCATTCCGCATGGC
>CAYPHR010000079.1:5021-10671 GCA_964410375.1 uncultured Anaerolinea sp.
TGCTCCAGAAGGTCGCGTACTTCTCCTTCTCGTCGCTGGCAAGCGATTCGAGGATCGCTTGATAAACTTGAAGCGCGGTAAAGCGCGGAATGATCTCATCGAGGATCTCGCGCTGATCCGGTTCATAATCGTAGGACGGTGTGGGACCGTTCGAAGTATTATGATGCTCGAAGTCCTCCACACGCCCCTCCCCGCCAAGTTCAAGTGGAAGCAGTTTCTTCACCGTGGCAACCTGACGTCCCATATTGATGAAGTCTGTATAGATGAGATAAACCTCATCCACTTTGCCGGTGAGGAATTCATCCACCGCCATTCGCCCGATGGCTGAAACATCCATGAAACTGGGCGCGGCGGGGAGATTGCTGAAATCCGCAATCACCTGCTTTCGGCGGCGGAGCAGCAGGTCCCTGCCCTTCCTGCCGACAGCAATATATTTCACGGGAACAGGATTCGGGTCAAAACGCTGAGCCGTAAAACGGATCACATTGGAATTGTACGCGCCTGCCAGACCACGGTCACCGGTAACAACGACTACGAGGGTATTGTTGACCGAATCACGTTTTGCGAGAAGCGGATGCAGGGCATCGCGTCCGGGCTGTTCGGCGACGTGTTTCAACACCTGCCATGCCTTGGTGGCATAGGAACGGGTTGCCGTCACCGCATTGATCGCCTTACGGACCTTGCTGGCGCTCACTGTTTCCAAAGCGCGCGTGACCTGCGAAATATTTTTTACGCTCTTAATCCGAAGGCGCATTTCACGTGCGGAAGCCATAGAATTAGTCCTTTAGTCCTTCGCCGCAGCCTATTGCCAGCCTGCGCGGAAGCTGTCGAGGGCTTTGGTCAACGCGGCGCGGTTGTCGTCAGTGATGGCTTTCTTTTCCACAATATCCTTGCCAATCTCAGGATAGGAGGTTTCCATATAACGGATGAGATCCGCCTGCCATTGTGCCATCTTTTCCAGCGGAACACCATCGGCATAGCCGTTGGTGCCGGCAAAGATCACGATCACCTGATTCTCAAGTTCCACCGGCTGGTATTGCGGCTGTTTGAGAATTTCCTGCATATGCTGACCGCGGCTCAACTGCTGCTGCGTGGATTTGTCGAGGTCGGACGCCATCAAGGCGAACGCCGCCAACTCACGATATGCTGCCATGTCGAGGCGAAGGCGACCCGCCACCTGTTTCATGGCTTTGGTCTGGGCGTCACCACCCACGCGGGAAACCGAAATACCCACGTTCACCGCCGGGCGGATGCCAGCATTGAAGAGACTATTTTCAAGGTAGATCTGACCGTCGGTAATGGAAATCACATTCGTGGGGATGTATGCAGAAACGTCGCTGAGCAGGGTTTCAATGATCGGAAGCGCCGTCAATGAACCGCCGGTGCCTTTGACCTTGACAATCTTGTGTCCATCGCCCAACGCTTTGGCGGCTTCTTCCGCCTCATGTTTGGACAACGGACCTGCGTACAACTTCCCATCCACCCCATCCTTCGCATCGGCAAGTTCGCCGCTGAAATCACTCTTTGTGATGACGTAACTGTTCGCAAGGCGCGCGGCACGCTCCAGCAAACGTGAGTGGAGGTAGAACACGTCACCGGGGTACGCCTCACGTCCCGGCGGACGGCGGAGCAACAGGGAAACTTGACGGTACGCCCACGCATGTTTTGAAAGATCATCATAAATGATGAGCGCGTCGCGCCCGGTTTCCATGAACTCTTCACCGATGGCACAGCCGGCATACGGAGCAATGTACTGCAACGCAGCGGATTCGTCCGCAGCAGCAATAACAACGATGGTGTTATCCATCGCGCCATTTTTTTCAAGAATACCCACCGTACGGGCAATGGCGGCTTTTTTCTGACCGATCGCCACGTAGATACAGACTAAATCCTTACCCTTCTGATTGATGATTGTATCGATTGCGATCGCGGTCTTGCCGGTCTGACGATCACCGATGATCAACTGGCGCTGACCGCGTCCCACGGGAATCATCGAGTCGATGGATTTAATACCGGTCTGAACCGGTGTATCCACGTCCTGACGTTCCACCACGCCCGGCGCAATGCGCTCAAGCGGACGGAAGCCCGTCGTCGCAATCGGACCCTTGCCGTCAACCGGCTCACCCAACGCATTGACCACGCGTCCGATCATCGCATCCCCCACGGGGACCGAAGCGATGCGTCCGACGCTGCGCACGGTCATGCCTTCGGTGATGCCCTCATAGGAACCCATCACGATCACGCCGACGCTGTCTTCCTCGAGGTTGAACGCCGTGCCCATCACACCGTTGGAAAACTGCACAAGTTCCTGCGAACGGACGTTCGCAAGACCCTTCACGCGCGCGATCCCATCGCCAGCCTCAACAACAACACCTATATCGCTAACACTGAGATCAGGCTCAAAGCCTTCGATTTGTTTCTGCAGATCACCGGTGATCTGCTTGATCAGGTCTGACATTCGGTAGCCTCCACCAAAAAATTCGTTTTACGTACAAGAACCCGGATAAGGGGCTTATCCGGGCATATGTGTTATTTTCTTCCACCTGCACCGCTCAAAAAGCCTTCGTGAGCACCTGCACAAGCGTGCCAATGATACCTGAAAGGCTAATGATTGTCCAGTTACAAACAAACTCGCCTTAAAAACCCTTGTCATCCGTACATCTTGCGCTATGATTGAAACTCAAAAAAACAGCGCCTCACCAAAAGGAGAGAAAATGCCTGAATCGCTCAAACAAGGAGAATCTGCATCTCCACAACGTCGCATGAAACGCTACTGGAAAGTGGCGGTACTCGCCAACATCAAGGACGACAACCATCCCAAACCGGAAGGAGTCCCTCCGGACGCCTTCGCCGACTTCGACCATATCGAGACTGTGGACTCGCTTCGCGCCGCAATCGAAACGGATGGGCACACCACAGTCTTTCTCCACGCTGACAGGGAACTGCCCTACACTCTCCGCGAGGTGAAACCGGATATCTGCTTCAATATCGCCGAAGGGCTCGGCGGCGACGCGCGCGAGGCGCAAGTCCCGGCGCTGCTTGAAATGCTCAACATTCCCTACACCGGCTCGCGCGTACTCACCAACGGCATCTCCCTCGATAAAACACTGACCAAGCGCATCTGGCGGGACCGGCGCTTACCCGTCGCTCCTTTTCAGGAATTCACCATCGGCGACGAACCCCTGCGCCCCGAACTGAAATTTCCGCTCTTCGTCAAACCCGCGCGCGAAGGCACCGGCATGGGCGTAGACATGAAAGCCATCGTCAATAACGAAAAGGAATTACGCGAGCGAGCGCAATACATCATCAACGTCTATCAACAGCCCGCCCTCGTGGAAACCTTTTTACCGGGTCGTGAATTCACTGTCGGCGTGTTGGGACGCGCGGATGCAAAACTATACTCGCGTCATCCCGAATGGTATGAAAAGGACGGCTTTCACCGCTTCCCCGTCCTCGAATTGGACAGTTCCCGCTCCGTGACCCCCTGGGTGTACAGCAATGAAGCAAAATCAAAAGATGTCGGTGCGGATGGCGCGCCCGGCTACTTCTGCCCCGCCGATATCGAGCCTGAACTTGCAAAGAAATTAAAATACCTTGCTTTGCGCGCCCACCAATTGCTCAACGCGCTTGACGTCTCCCGCACTGACATCCGCCTCGACGAGGAAGGCAACCCTCGCCTGATCGAGATCAACACCCTGCCCGGTCTGACACCCGATTATAGTGATCTGTGCCTGCAAGCCTCCGCCGAAGGCATCCGCTACGAAGATCTGGTGCTGGAGATCCTCTACCTCGGCGCCAGCCGCTGGGGCATGTTGGAGCCGCGGGAACATCTCGAAACGGCAAGGAAGAAGTAACTCGAAAGTGTCCTGCAATGATTTGCAGGACACTTTTCATTAATCATTATCCCCTTCCCCTTCTTCTTTCTGCCCGCTTGCATGACATTCGACGCAGTTCTCAAAATTAAAGATGCCCTCTTCACGATGCTCCGAGGCGATTTCAGAAGGATTGTGTTCATGACAGCCGTAGCAGGTGTAGGTGGTCAAGCTGTTCGGGTGGCAAAGGGCACATTGGTTATCTGCACCCTCATGGTTCATGGGAAAGGTGTGCGGACCATTATAAGATGCAGGTTCCCATGCGCTGGTGGAATGACAGACGCCGCATTCAGTGCCGAATTGACCGAAATGTTCGGCGGGTTCGGCATGGCAAGCCACACATTCCTTTGGCGTTCCTTTAAATACATTGTTCTTATGACAAGATTCGCACTCCACATTTGCGTGTGCGCCATCCAATTTGAAGGCGGAGAGGTTATGGTCGAAGGTGGCGGGCGTCCAGCCGTTGGGTGAATGACAAGCCTGACACTCCGCGCCATAGGCAAACTCATGCGGATCATCCGCGCGGTGACAGGAGTAGCAATCTTGTAATGTCAATTGCAAATCGCTGATACTACGCGCATCGAGGTGGCACTGCGAGCAGGACAGCCCTGAGTGTTTCCCTTGTAATGGAAAGCTGAAACGGTTGTGGTCGAAGTCATCGCCGTAGGTGTCGATGCCGTCGTGACAGACCAGGCAATCCGCGCCGAATTCGAGCAGATGGGTCTGGGCATAGACAAGGTCCACTTGGCGGTGGCAGTTCAGGCAGGAGTCCGAAACGAAGGTGGCGACGTCGTCGCCGTGGCAGTCGACACAATCAAAGGGAGTTCCATCCAGGTTGCGTCGATGTCCTTCCAGTGAATATCCAAACGTATCATGCGGAAATTCGTTTTTCCCCAAATCGGTGAGCGAGGCGGTCTTGCCGCGATGTTCGGGGTGACAATCGCGGCAGGTAAGCGCGGGGCTTTTGTTGGTAATGACGCCATGCAATTCAGCGACTGCAAGCATTTGCGCAGCGATCTCCGTGTGACACTTGATGCAGCGATCTGCCATTGATTCGCGCCCCCAAAATGGGACATGACACGCGCCGCATTCCTGGATTTGAGCATGGGACGTGACCCCGCCCAGGTCCCGACCCTGTTGGTCGTTGAGAGCGCCCGAACTGAACATCTGTCCGCCGCTGGCAAATGCGACACCGACCAAAACAAAAACCGTGATGAAGGCGGCGATGATCCCCGTGCCCGTGAGACAGCCAAGGCGATTGTTTTTCATCTCCACCTCCTATTTGAAGAATGTGGCGTAATACAACGCCCCGCCGATGTGAACGAATGCGGAAATGAACAAGACAATACCAATGGGAATATGGATCGTGTGCCAGAGTGCCATGAGTTGGCGCGCACGCTTCAACGCCTCTTGGGAAAGTGTGCCTTCGATCTCCATGCCATCAAACGTGCGGGGGATGCGGGTAAAGATATACCGACCGATAAAACCACTGACGACGATAATGACCGTCAGCAGGGTCGTGGCACCCGCCAAGCCGTTGAACTTCCATGAAGTGTGGAGCAAGACCATATATGGTCCAACCAGACCCATGAAGATGTGGAATTTCAGCCAAGTGGAGAGTTTGCCCCATGCGGCGAAGCGCACCCGTTTGCGCAAACTGTAAAATGTTTCGGTCATCAGCATCAGAATGAAACCGATGATGCCAATGGTATGACCGAACAACCCGCTGGCGGCGGGTATCCCTTGGTTCAATACGACCACCGCCCCATACCCAGCCG
>CAYPHR010000080.1:0-10556 GCA_964410375.1 uncultured Anaerolinea sp.
CTTAAACCCCGAAGGCAATGAGCCTGCGGACGTTTGTATTGCCAATATCAGCCCAAAAGAACGTCAAAAGCGGATGCAGTTCGGCATCATGCAGATCGTTTTTGGCTTTGTCATTCTGACAATTCTGCTCCTGCTCGGCGCGGACAATGCCTGGCGCTTGCCTCTTTTCTTCATATTCGCGGCGGGAGCCTCGTCCATCTTCCAAGCTCTCGATAAAACCTGAGTGGTCGAAGCTGCGCGTGGTACACGCCTCATGAATGGAACATCGGAGAAGATCGAAGACCAAAAGGAAGTCTGGAAAATCCGCTTGCAGGCGATGAGGGTCATCGTCAAAGGCACGCTGGCGGGAGCGGCATTGACCGCATTGGCTATGTTGATTCCGTAAGTGCCCTGAAGTTATGAACAGCGTCCCGTCATAAGGCGGGACGCTGTCGTTTCAGTTGGGGAAATGCTTGAGATGGCTGGCAGGCTGAAGACCGGTCATGAGGCGGAGCGTCACTCTCCGATCAATCTGCGATGCATCGAGCGCATACAGGCGTCCATCACGACCTGCACTCCGGCATTCCGCGCGGAGAGAGCTGCCGCATCGTGGGAAATCCCCTCCTGCATCCAAATGGCTTTTGCGCCGATCTTGATGGCTTCCTCCACTACTGGCGGGACGTCTTCCGGTTTGCGGAAGACCTGCACCACATCCACTGCTTCGGGGATGGAGGTGAGATCGGGATAGGATGTTTCGCCCATGATCTCCGCCGCCATCGGGTTGACGGGGATGATGCGATAACCGTGTTCCTTCAAATAAGATGCGATCAAGTAGCTGGGTTTATCGGGGTTGGACGACAAGCCGACCACTGCGATCGTCTTTGCGGAGGTCAGGATGTCTTTCATCGTTTGGGTATCGTTCATGACGGTAGTCTCCTTTTCATTCATGGGAATTCGTGTTGGCAGGGTGGCTTTGAAGGTTGTTTTGCCCGGTTTTGATTCGACCGATAACTGCCCGCAATGGCGGGATGCGATGATGTTGTGTGAAATGTGCAATCCCAGCCCGGTGCCCTGTCCCGGCGGCTTTGTGGTGAAGAACGGTTCGAAGATGCGTTCGCAAATCTCCGCAGGGATGCCGGGACCGTTATCTGAAATCTCGACGATCACTTTATCATTTTCCGCGTATGTGCGCAGGGTCAGCTCGCCGCTGCCGTTCATCGCATCCACAGCGTTGTCGATGATGTTCGTCCACACCTGGTTCAATTCGCTGGCATACGCTTCGATGCGCGGCAGGTCCGGCGAATATTCGCGTTTGACGGTGACGCCGCGCTTCAACTTGTACTGCATGATGGTCAGCGTATTTTCCAGCCCTTCGTGCACATCCACTTCGAGCAGGGGCGCCTGATCGTGATAGGTGTAGGATTTCATCGCCTGCACGATCTTCGAGATGCGCTCGGTCGCCTGCAAAACGTCCGAGAGCAATTCCATTGTCAAGCAGCCTGTGCCCAACCAACGGATGGACAGATCGAACAGGGCGGGATTTCGGAACGACTCAAGCGACTCGGCATCCCAGCCAAAGTTGACCATCGCCGGCGCAAGCTCCCACGCGGAGTCGACTCCGTTCGCTTCCAGCCACGCCTGGAGTTGGTCGGTCAGGTCGATCTTCTCCAACGCATCAAGTTTGAGCGGCGACTCGAAACGACGCGACGCCTCATCCATGAAACCTTCCAGCCACGCGGTCTGTCCCTCGCGAACCGCCTGGGATTCGATCTCATGCGTCAGGCGGATGAAGTTGAATTGTGCTTCGCGCAATTGTGAGGCGCTTCTCTGCGCCGCCGCGGAGGGATTGTTCAACTCGTGTGCCAGTCCCGCCGTCATCGTGCCGAGCGCCACCATCTTCTCGTGCTGATGCAGCAGGGCTTCATCCTGGATCAACCGTCCCATCACCAGATGCAGGATCGCCGTCGCTGCCGAGGAACTGGACGCCAGCAATTTATCGAACGCCGCCTGTGGAATGCGCAAGACCTCCCCTCGGGTGCGCGCAATGATCGTCGCGGAACGCGGCGCGCGCGTGATCAACGCCATCTCGCCGACTACATCTCCCGAGCCGCGCGTATCGAGATGAATGATGGACTGTCCTGACAATTTCTGGATGGCAAATTCCCCGCTTAGGATGACGTAGGCGGCTTCGCCGACGTCGCCCTGACGGATCAAAATCTCGCCCGGGCGCAGAGATACACGTTCGCCCATGTCTACAAGTTGTTGCAGCTCTTGATCGGATAAGCCCTGAAATAGCAGGGATTGGCGGAGGTCGTTGAGATTCATCACAGCGTTTTCAGATATTCCTTCATCAAGGCAAAGGCAACTGCGCCCTCGCCCGCCGCGGATGCCACGCGATGATTGGTTCCAAAGCGTACGTCGCCCGCCGCGAAAATGCCCGGAACGCTGGTCTCCAACAGGAACGGAGTCCGCTCCAAGGTCCAGCCGGGAGGCGGTCTGTTATCCACCAGCGTATCGGGACCTGTGAAAATGTATCCCTTTTCGTTGCGCATCACAAGGTCGGCAACGATCTGGCTTTGCGGGCGGACGCCGATGAAGACGAACAACGCCGCCGCATCGAATGCCCGGGCTTCATTGGTTTTCGTGTTTTTGACGATGATCTGTTCCAGCGTGTTGCCGCCCTTCACTTCCATCAAGTCGGTGTTCAATAAAAGTTCGACCTTTTCATTGTCGTTCATCGCATCCACAAGATATTTCGAGGCGGTGGGTTGTGAACCACGGATCAGCATCGTAACCTTGCTCGCAAAACGGCTCAGGTACATGGCTCCCTGCGCGGCGGAGTTCGCGCCGCCCGCCACAAACACGTGCCGGTCTTTGTAATTCATCGCCTCGGTATACGCCGCGCCGTAATAGATCCCCGCACCGGTGAATTTGTCCGCGCCGGGCATTTTCAACATGTGGAATGAAGCGCCTGTGGCGATCAACACTGCATGACAGGAAATCTCCGTTCCATCTGCCAGTGTGACGATGCGATACGCATCCCTGACGAAGACCCGGCTTGCCTCCTGCGCGGACAGAATCTCCACGCCGAAACGTTTTGCCTGCGACACCGCGCGACGGGCGAGATCGTCCCCGGAGATACCGCTGGGAAAGCCGAGATAATTTTCGATCTTCGGGCTGCTGCCTGCCTGCCCGCCCGGCGCGCCTTTTTCGACGACAAGACAGCGATACCCTTCCGAACCTCCATACACCGCGGCTGCCAGCCCGGCGGGACCGCTGCCGATGATCACGATGTCATAAAACGGGAGTTCGGCGCGTGTTTGCAGACCGGCTTTATCCGCCAGTTCCTTCAAATTTGGCTGGGTCAATATGCTTCCATCGGGAAAGAATATGACGGGGAGTTTTGTCGTTTCGGAGGAAAGTCCGTCCACCAACTGGCGCGCACTCACATCCTTTTCGATGTCCAGCCATTGATAGGGGATCTGGTGCCTCGTCAGAAAATCCTTGACCTGATGGCTGGATAACGACCATTGTGTCCCGGCGACGCGGATCCCTTCGTAGGGCAGCCGCACATGGGCTTTCCAGTCATCCAGCAGTTCATCGAGGATGGGATACAGCCGTTCCTCCGGCGGATGCCACGGCTTCATCAAATAATAATCAAGCCCGATCTCATTGATGGAATCGATGGCGGCTTGCGTATCGGCGTAGGCGGTGAGCAGAACCCGCTTCGCCTGCGGCTGGGATTTGATCGCCTCGACAAGAAATTCCGTTCCGCTGATGGCGGGCATGCGTTGGTCTACCAAAAACAGCGCGACAGGTTCGCCGCGTTCCTGTAACTTCTTTAGATAATCCAGCGCAACGGCTCCCGAATCGATCGGCAGGATGCGGTAATCCCGCCCGTAGCGGGAACGCAGATCGCGTTCTATGGAACTTAGAACGGCGGAATCATCATCGATGGTGAAGATCACGGGTTTTGCCATGGGCGTTTTCCCTGAATTAGGTGGGGGACGTCTGTTATTCTAACACCGCGACAGGGGATGGGATGCCTTGCGCGTTATAATCAATTCAAAACTCAAGATCGGAAAACGAATCCATGCATATTCTCGTAACCAACGACGACGGCGTACAGGCGCCCGGACTTCTCGCACTCGCGCAGGAGATGCGCAAACTCGGCAAAGTGACCGTCTTTGCGCCGGATAAGAACTGGTCAGCTTCGGGGCATGTGAAAACGATGGAACGTCCCTTGCGGGTGAAGGAAGTGACACTGTCGGACGGCACGTCTGCATTCGCCTCGGATGGCGCACCGTCGGATTGTGTGGCGTTGCCCATGCTCGGTCTCATCGAAGAGCAGATCGATCTCGTCGTTTCGGGCATTAATCCCAACGCCAACATCGGGCATGATGTCACCTACTCCGGCACAGTCACCGCTGCGATGGAGGCGGTCATTGCGGGCGTGAAGGGCATCGCGGTCTCGCTGGATTCGCCGGAGGGGCACAAAGGTCCACTCGACTACTCAACTGCCGCCGTAGTCGCGAAGCGCATTGCGGAACAGGTCATTGCGGACGGTTTGCCTGAGGGCGTCGTCTTGAATGTCAATGTGCCATATCTCAAAGAGTCCGAACTCAAGGGATATATGATCACCCGTCAGGGACTGCGCGTCTATCGTGATGCGCTCGATGTGCGCATCGACCCGCGCGGCAAGCCGTATTACTGGATCGGCGGCGAAGCGCCGACGGGCGTGGCGGAGGACGGCACCGACTTCGGCGCGCTCTCGCAGGGATACGTATCCATCACGCCGCTGCAATTGGACTTGACGCATGTCAGGGCAATGGATGTGTTGAAGAAGTGGAAATTTGAATGAACTCCATCAACGAACTTATCCCCGTCTTGCAAACCGCCATCGGACCGGTCATTCTGATCTCTGGTGTTGGCTTGCTTCTACTCAGTATGACCAATCGCTTTTCGCGCATTATCGACCGTGCCCGCAATTTACTGGCAATCTCTGAAACCCAAAGTGGACCTGTTCAACAGAAGACGCTTGCTCAGATCGATATCTTGTGGAGTCAGGCAAAGTTGATTCGCCTTTCGATCCTTTTCGCAGCCATCAGTCTGTTGTGCGCGGCATTGCTCATCATCATTCTGTTCATCACCGCGCTGTTCGGCATCGAAGATGCATGGCTGTTGAGCCTCATCTTTGTCGTCTGCATGGGATCGCTGATCGCGTCTCTGATCGTTTTTATCACTGATATCAACCGCTCGCTCTCGGCTTTCAAGGTGGAGTTGTATGGATATGAGACCAAACAGGAAGGATGATCATGAACTTTCTCAAAAGACTTTTTTCCCCTCCCGCAAAACCCGAAAAACGCTACTACGTCTTCACGGTCAAATGCCTGCGCTGCGGTGAATTGATCGAAGGGCGCGTGGACTTGGACAACGATCCCAGCGTGGAATATGAGGAAGGCGGCGATGTGTACTACGCCCGCAAGGTGTTGATCGGCGAAGGTAGATGCTTTCAGCGTATCGAAGCCACATTCAAGTTCACGCCTGCGCGCACCTTGATTGAGCAACAGGCCGCGGGCGGGGAATTCGTTTCGTAAACCGAACCATGCGCCGCGCAACACAGATCATCCTCATCCTGCTTGCCGCCTTTCTCATCGTACAGGCGGCATACTCGTTGCGCTGGACTCCCACGCACGACGCCGCGCCCCTGCTCTACGAAGTCTTCCTCATGCAGGGCGGCGCCATGCCATACCGCGACATCTTCGACTTTCAAATGCCGGGCGCGTATGCCGTTTACTATCTACTCGGCATCGTCAGCAACTTTGGTCCGCTTCGCCTCCGCATTCTTGATCTGTCCCTCCTCGCCACGCTCATCACCATCACCTATTTTGCAATTCAACGCTACGGGAAACTTCCCGCCATTGCGGCGGGTGTGCTCTTCGGGTTGAAATATCTACAGGGCGGTCCGTCCCTTGCGCTTCAACGTGAATATCTTCTGCTCATTTTCATTGCGCTTGCCCTGTTGATCGGGATGCGGCGTGACTCTCTGACTCTCAAACATCGTCTCACGCTCGGGCTTTTATTCGGTCTATCCGCCGTCATCAAGCCCCACGCCGCGCTCGGACTCCTGCCCTTCCTGCTCTTTGACATGGCAGACCTTCGTCAACGCCCGGGCGTTTCCCTGCAATCTCTTATTAAGGAAAGCCTCCTTCCAATGGGACTTGGTTTCCTCTTTCCCATTTCGCTCACTGCCCTCTGGCTCCTATTCACCAATTCACTATCGCCTTTCCTTGATATTGCCGCAAACTACTGGGGCTTGTACTCGCAGATCAACGGTCGCATGGAAGTCACCTCCGGCGCAGACCGCTGGCTCTTCATCCTCGCCCAACTCCCACACTTCGGTGGACACGCGCTCTGGTTGATTCCCGCAGGTTTGGGAGTTTATCTCAACCGAAATCGCCAAACTTACCTTCTCGCCGCCCTCGCGCTCTGTTACGCCATCTACCCCGCTTTGTCAGGTCAGTTCTTCCCGTATCACTACATCCCATTCATCTATTTCATAATTTTGCTGGCGTCGCTGACACTCCCCACTTTCCTCTCTCCACTTTCCACTTCCCATTTTCCACGGCCTTCTTTCATCTTTCCTCTTTCATCTTTCCTCTTACTTGTTACCATCCTCCTCACCATCCGTCCCTCCGTTGCCTTCCTGCGCCAGATCGAAGGCAAACCTGTTTCCACTTCCACGAACCGCGCAGAGGACATCGCCCGCTTCCTCGAACGGAATCTCGAACCCGGTGATACCGTCCAACCGCTGGATTGGACGGGCGGCTCCCTGCTCGCCATGCTCCAAATCCGTGCGCCGCTCGCCACTTCGTATGTCTTCGATTTTTATTTCTATCACCATGTCTCCGACCCCTACATCCAATCCATCCGCGCGGACTTCATGACCCAATTACAGGAAGCCAATCCGCGCTTCATCATCGAAGTCACTGCCATCGATAAACCCTGGGTCACCGGCGAAGACACCAGCCGCGACTTTCCCGAACTCCGCACATTTCTGGATGAACGTTATTCCATTACAATGGAACGCGATGATTACATCATCTACGAATTAGACGATAGACGATAGACCGTGTCCGTCCACCGTCAACCGCCCGACAATGAAACGCCTCTCCATCCTCTACCTCGCCCTTCCCTTTTTTCTCTTCCTTTTCGGCTGGGTGCGGTTATCCGTCGCGTTGCCACTTGCAATCATCTTCCTCTTCGCTATTTACAAATTGCTGGCTGACAATAACAAAGCATCTTTCATCTTTCATCTTTCTCCCAAAAACTGGTCACAGCCTACTGTTTATTGGATGCTCCTTGTCGCCCTCTGGCTCCTGATCTCCGGCATCGGCGGCTACGCCTTCCAAAACTGGGACCATCACTGGCGCAATGCCGTATTCCGCGACCTAATTCTCTTCGATCATCCCATCTACTACACCTACCCCGAGCGCGGACCGATCAACATGCTGGTGTACTATGTCGGCTACTGGCTCCCCACCGCGTGGATCGGAAAACTCCTTGGCTGGGGCGCTGCAAACGTCGCGCTCTTCGCTTGGACACTTATCGGCTTGTTGCTCGTTACTCATCACCTCGGTAACTTCTTCAAAACATCCAACCTCAAAGCTGCCCTGCTCCTCATCTTCTTCAGCGGACTCGACCTCCTCGGTACACTTTTCTTTCCGCAGGAATATCCGACCATTATTCCGCCCATCACTCACCTCGAAACTTGGGCTGGGAATTTGCAATACTCATCCTTCACGACACAATTGTTCTGGGTGTTCAATCAGGCGGTTCCGGCGTGGTTGATAATTTCTGTCATTGCGAGTCTCGCAGAGGCGAAGCAATCTAACGCACGAAACGAACTCATCCTTCTCTGGTCGCTCTGCTTCTTCTTTGCCCCCCTTGCCTCGGTGGGGCTGCTCCCTTACATCCTTATTGAACTTGTCAAGCAAACTGACTTCAAGTCACCCTTTAAGCACCTCCGCTGGGAACAGATCCTCGCCGCCATTATCATCTTCCTTCTTTCCGCTTTCTTCTTCACATCCAACACCGCCGCCCAATCCCGCGCACTGCAATCCATCCCTTTCGATAAATTTATCGCCTTCTTCCTGCTCGAAGGTGGCATTCTCTGGCTGATACTCGCCCCATCCAAATTCCGCGATCCGCGCTGGATGGTCACCGGCATCCTCCTTGCCATCATTCCCTTCGTCCAACTCGGTAGTGACCGTGACTTCGTCATGCGCGCCTCCATCGCCCCACTGTTCTATCTCATGCTGATGACCGGCGAGACGATCTTCAATAAAACCACATCGCGCTTGTTACTTACTACTTGTTACGTATTACTCCTAATCGGCGCTCTCACTCCCCTCTACGAAATTAACCGTTCCATCTACCGTACCTACGAGTATTATTTTGTCTTGGATGACAGTCAGAAAACCCCAACCATCGAAGAGCCTGTCACCCGCCTCCCGCCGCCGGGCGTGCCTGAGTACGAACATCCCAACTCACTCACCGCGGACGGCGTCCCCACCCTAAAATTCATGGAAGATCAACTCTCACGGAATTTCGTTGCCAACGTCCGTCAGACGTTTTTCTACAGATATCTTGCGAAAAGATAATCGGTTTAACGAAAGGAATTCCCATGCCATCCTATTCCTCTCCCCCCAATCAGCAAGCGTTTTATGAACAAGTCTGGAATCTCGTCCGCCAGATTCCACGCGGAAAAGTCGCCACCTATGGGCAGATCGCCAAAATGATCCCCCCGCCCAATGGCGTGGACATGGAAGCCTACGCCGCATTTGCCCCGCGTTGGGTCGGCGGCGCAATGGCAAACTGTCCCGATGATGTTCCCTGGCAGCGTGTCATCAACTCACAAGGCAAGATCAGTGAACGACCTGGGGCGGAGAGACAGCGTCAATTGTTGGAGCAGGAAGGGGTGGAGTTCGATGCGAAGGATCGGGTTGATTTGAAGAAATATGGGTGGAAGGGTTTATCCAGTGATGAGGTCGAACAGCCAAAACTTTTCTAGCGCGCCAGTTCCACCACCAGCGTATCCAGAGCCAGGTCCAGTGTGACTTGGCTCGTTTTGACTTGCTCATCGATGTTTAATAACTGACGATAAATGCTTTCGAGCGACTCCATTGTGAAGCGTCCCGCCTGCCCGGTGGTCTTCTCCGCCACGAAGGGATGCACGCCCAGCGCGCGCGCCACATCGTCTTTGTTTCCCCGCCCATCCAAAATTTCACGGGCTTGGATCAATAAACGAAATTGACGCACGACCATGCCCCACAGCGAAAATGCATCTTCATTTTCAAGTAAACGATGCAATAATTTCTGCGCCGTTTTGGCATTGCCTTGTGACAAGGCATCGACGAAATCGAAAACGCTTTGCTGGGATGTGACGATACAAACCGCCTCCACATCGGACCCGCGAACGGGTCGCTCCCAGTTGACATATGCCAACAGTTTTGCGATTTCCATCCCCGCCTGACGGGTATCCACGCCGGTCATTTCAGCAAGACGCGCCGCCGCGGCTGGTTCGATCTGCCCGCCTTGATTCTTCGCTTCGTTGACGATCCAGCCGGGCATATCACGCTGTTGCGGCAGGAAAAATCCCTGCGACTTGACCTGCGGTTTTTTCTTATCCGCCCACTTCGCCAGCCAATGTTTATCGGCTTCCTTCGGTTTTTCCACCGCATCGAACAAAATGACCTTTGCCGTATCGGGCGCTTTCTCTAAAAATTCCAGGAATTTTTTGCGGGTGGCTGGATTGTTGTATTTTGCTGAAGGATAGGCGATGAAAACCAGTCTCTTCGGCGCGAGGAACGGCATGGCGTTGACCGCATTGTTGAGGTCGTTCTCACTCATCGTCCGCGCTTCGAGACGGGTCATGTTCATGTCCGCTGTGGTGGGGTCGCTAAACTCGGACTCGAAATCTTTGAGTTTGCGCGCGATGGCGAATTCATCGTTGCCGTAGAGGAGGAAGATGGTGGGCATATTCGTTAGAACACAATATCGTGTCCCTACTGAAACGTAATCTCTTCCACGCGCCAGGATTCTTCGCCCATCAACTTCTTCAGCCGCTCCAGCAGTTCGGGGCAGATGCGTGTGGTGTCATTAGGGAAGTCAATCAGATGTCCCTTGCCGCTCTCGAAGATCTGAAAACTGAACTTGTCGCGCCCGTGGTGCGAGATCAGCGTGCCGTAGAGCGTCTTGATGCGCCGTTTGTCGCGCTCCTTGTCGCCCGTCGGGCGCAGCATGACCGTGATCTGTTGCGGCGGATGTTCCTTATCCTTGTCCTCTTTCACCAACGGGACATACAACGACGGGATGACCGCTTCGCTGTGGACTTCGGCTGGCTCGGTCTCTTCGACCTGCGCCAACGCTGTGACCGCGCGCGTTACCAGCGGCGGTGTGACAGGCTCATCTTTCTTGAACTTCGGTGCAGGCTTGGATGCAATTGCCGCGTCATCGAAGGATGGCTGCCATTCGTTCTCCCAGCCATCAGGGAAGTTATCGGGAGGCGGGGGCAT
>CAYPHR010000081.1:0-7788 GCA_964410375.1 uncultured Anaerolinea sp.
ACGAAGTGGTCGCCAGAGTTGAAAAGGCTGGCATTTCGTACAACCAAACCGAAGATGGTTTGCTGTTATACGACCCGTCACAGAACGGGGTGGTGTTGCGGGTGAAGATGTAGTCTTGCGGTACGCTTATAATTCCACCCATGTCAAACAATAATCGCACGGTCTGGTCATCCGAAGATGGTGACCTCCGCCAAGAAAATCATAAAACCTCCCACGCCAGATCCCTGCCGCCGCAACAACAGACCGCGTATCTGCATCGCGAGTCGGGTGGACGCGGCGGGAAGGTGGTATCAGTCGTTAAGAATCTCGTCCTTACCGAGGATGAGTTGAAAGCCCTCGCAAAGAGACTCAAACAGGAGTGCGGAAGCGGCGGGACGGTCAAGGATGGATTAATCGAGATTCAGGGGGAGCACCGTCAGCGGATGGCGGCGGTATTGCAAAAGTTAGGGTACAAGGTCAAGATTGCCGGGGGGTGAGATGCGGCTCGTTGGTTTCATTGTCCATGTACGTGGCATATTTGACATTATTCTTGCCGTTGTTCTTCACGGAATACATCATTTTGTCTGCCATGCCAAGAATCTGATCGACCGAGATCTGCGGGGCTTTCACGGTCAGTACACCGATGCTGAAAGTGATGGGCCATTTATTCTCAAGCATTTTCTTCGATAGTTTTTGAAGCATATTTGAGATGGCGCTGCGGGCGGAAGATGAGTCTGTTTCCGGTAGCAGAATGGCGAATTCATCCCCTCCCACGCGGGCTACGATATCCGTTTTTCGCAGGTTGTTCTTCATGCTTTCCGCCAGCGTCCGCAGGATCTCGTCGCCGAAGGTATGACCAAATGTATCGTTGATCGTTTTGAAATTGTCCAGATCCATAAAGGCGATGGTGAAAGAGTGTTTATAGCGTAGGGACCGATTCACTTCCATCTGAGCCAGTTCATTGAAATACCGGTTGTTGATCGCGCCGGTCAGGTAATCGGTGCGGGCATGTTTTCGCTCCTGTTCAAGACTTTTCAAAAGGAGTGCAGGCAGCAGGAAAAAACCGAAGCGGATTATGGCATTCCACAGATATACGAACGTATTCGATGACCTGGTGTCGGTCAGGATCTCGATTCCCACCCAGATGATCGCACTGACGAAGGCGCTGATCGCACCGATATTTCCGCTGAAGCCCCATGAAAATACCGCAATGGGGATCAGGTAGAAAAGGGAAAAGGAAAGCTCAGCCCCGGTCATATAGTCAAGGACTGCCACAGCGAACAGGGAGACGGTTCCCATGGTGAACCAAAATGGTTTCCCGAAGTTTTCCAGTTTCAGAAGCAGGCTTGTCATTCCAGCCAGTATACCCGAATAAAAAAGGGCGGATGCTAAACAGCATCCGCCCGGGATTTCTACCCGTACCTGCTCATGAATTTTTCCATGCGCTGCAACGCCTCCTCGATCTGCTCGTAGGAGGTGGCATAACATGCGCGGACGAATCCATCGCCGCCGGGACCGAAGGCATTGCCCGGCACTACGGCGACGCGTTCCTCGCGCAGAAGTTTTTCGGCGAAGGTCTCATCGTCCATGCCGGAGGCTTGGATGTTGGGAAAGGCATAGAAGGCGCCCTTCGGCTCAAAGGTCGAGAGACCGAGGCGGTTGAGTCCGTTGACGAGCAATCTGCGGCGACGGTCGTATTCCGTCACCATTTCCTGCACATAAGGCTCGCCGGATTTCAGAGCTTCGATGGCGGCATCCTGAGCCGTGGTCGGCGCGGACATGATCGTATATTGATGGATGCGTACCATGCCTGAAATGATGTCGCTTGGTCCGCAGGCATAGCCGATGCGCCAGCCGGTCATGGCGTAATCCTTCGAGAAGCCGCCGAGCAGGATGGTGCGGCGCTTCAGGCTTTCATCCAAGGCTGGGAAGCAGACATGCTCGAAGTCATAGACGAGGCGGTCATAGATCTCATCCGAGACCACCAGCAGGTCGTGTTCCTCCGCGATCTTGCCGATCTCCAGCATCACCTCGCGCGGAGCGACGGCGCCGGTTGGGTTGGATGGATATCCGATGAAGATGACTTTCGTGCGCGGCGTGATGGCTTTGCGGATGTCGTCCGGGTCAATGGTGAAGTTATTCTCAAGCCGTGCCGGAATTTCCACCGGCACGCCGCCTGCCAGAATGACCTCCGCTTGATAGGAAACAAAGCAAGGCGTGGGAATGATGACCTCATCGCCGGGATTTAGGATGGCGGTGAACGCGAGATACAACGCCTCCGAGACGCCGACGGTGGCGACGATCTCACTGGCGGGGTCATACGAAACGTTATAAAGTTTTTGCAGGTTGCCTGCAATGCCCTGCCGCAGTTCGATCTTGCCGTGGTTGGATGTGTAATGAGTCTCGCCGTTCTGCAGCGAACGAATGCCTGCGTCTAAAATTGGTTTGGGCGTGGTGAAATCGGGTTCGCCGATGCCCAGCGAGATGACATCCTTCATGGTTGCGGCAATGTCGAAGAACTTGCGAATGCCGCTGGGCTTCAGCCCTGCCACACGTTTTGAAAGTCTTTGCACTTCACTGATTTCCTGCATTGAGCCTCCTGTTTTATATGGGTTGGACGTGCCAGTCGTCTGAAATTTCCTGGTACGTCAATTCGAACGCCAGACCGTCCACGGTCTTGACGCAAAATCCTTTTTCAGCGGGTCCGCGCCAGCGCGAAAAAATTTCCGCGATCTCATACCGCTTTCCCTGCCACACCAGCGAAAGCGGGCGCTCTGCATATTCGGTATCCGACCTGCACTCAACTGCTTCCATCACCATTTGACCTGTAAGACTTATAAGACCACTTGACTCGTATCGCCGACGTTCAACTGCGAGACGTGCCCGTCGCCTCTTCCTTTAACTCTGGCTTGTTTGCCCACCAGAGAGCGAGTCAACGCCGCATCTTTTATCTCACAATCCGCTTCGACGATGGACTCTGATATCTGGGCATTCTCGATCTTGCAGTTCGCCCCGATCGAAGCGAACGGACCAATCTTCGAGTTGCTGATGACCGCGCTTTCATGAATGGCAACCGGCTCGATGATCTCAACATTCGAGCCTTCGAACTTTCCAACCTGCGAACCGATCTTCTCCAACAAAATCTTATTCGTATCCAGCGTCGCTTCGATGGTTCCCGTATCCAGCCAGGTGCTGATCTTTTGCGTCCGCACCTTTGCCCCGCCTTCGATCATGATGGAGATGGCGTCGGTCAGGAAGTATTCGTTCTTCAGCATTACGCCGCGCCTCATCTGGTCATCAATCGCCGCCAGCAGGCGTTCCGCGCTTTTGAAGTAATAACACCCAACCACCACAAGGTTATTATCCAAACTCTGCGGCTTCTCAATGAAGCGGGTCACCCAGCCGTCTGCGCCTTCCTCCGCTACCCCGAAGCGGCGCGGATCGTCCACCGGCATCACCCACGCCACGCCGTCTGATGCCTCGTTGGCAAGGAAGGAAAAATCTGTTTCCATCAGTGTATCCGAGAAGCACATGATCATGGGTCCCGTCAGGTACTCGCGCGCCAGCGACAAAGCATGGGATTGTCCCTTCATTTCATGCTGGACGACATACTGTGCCTTCATATTTGGATAGTGTTCTTTAATGAAGGCTGGGATTTGCATCTCTCCCAGATACGGACCGACAATGAAAACGAATTCGGCATTCTCAGGGTCCGGCAGAGTCTTGAACATATCCAGCAAGTGCTCGAGCGAGGTCTTGCCCGCCACGCTGACAAGCGGCTTGGGCTTGCTCCACGTATGCGGTCTCATGCGGGTTCCCCAGCCTGCCATGGGGATGACGATCTTCAAAGTGTCTGTCATGTTTATCTTCCAATTTTTTTCATATTATACCGTCTGGGTTTCAATGACGATTTGCAACCTCTTACCAATTTCCAAAATTCGGTTTGAGTTCCCCTTTGTTGAACGTCTCCAGTAGACGACGATGTGAAGGGAATGTATCTTCGGGCAGCGCATCCAACGCAAACTGACGTATCTCTGCGATCTCCCCATCCGACTTGCCGGTGAACTCAAAATCCCTGCAAAGAAAAACAACTGCGTGATCCGTCTTCCATTGAATGAAGCTGGTGAAAACCCCAACCAGTGATATCTCGCCTAACTTTGCGCCAGTCTCTTCACGGGCTTCGCGCCGTACAGCATCTTCAAGCGTCTCCCACTTTTTGAGTCCACCACCGGGCATGAACCAACCAGACAAGTATGTATGTCGAATTAACCAGACCCGGTTGTCTTGAAGCATCAAGACTCGTACCCCCATCCGGATCGGGCGGAATATAAAGCAATAGATTTTATAAAAGAAATACAGAACCTTGAAATACATCAGGAATGACCCAGCACCGGATGCGGTTGGTACAGTTCTTCCAGGCGCTTGATTTCCTCATCGGATAATTTGATCTCAAGCGCCGCAATTGCCTGATCCAAATGCGCCTCTTTACTGGACCCGATAATTGGCGCGGCGACACCGGGCTTGCCCAACACCCAAGCCAATGCGATCTGCGAAGAAGTCACACCGCGTTCCTTTGCCACTTCTTCAGCACGGTTTGCCACTTTGAAATCATCTTCACGTCCGTAAAGTTCTTTGAAGAAACCGTCTGTTTTGTAACGCGACGTTTCTGTTCCGCCTTTGCTATTGCGGGCGAAGAATCCACGTGCCATCGGGCTCCACGGAATGAGACCGATGCCCTGATCTTTGCAAAGCGGAATCATCTCACGCTCTTCTTCGCGGTACACCAAGTTATAGTGATTCTGCATGGATACGAACTTCGTCCAGCCGTTTGTTTCAGCGACATGCTGCGCCTTTGCAAACTGCCATGCAAACATGGACGATGCGCCGATATAGCGAGCCTTCCCCGCGCGGACGACATCATTTAACGCTTCCATCGTCTCTTCGATGGGCGTGTTGTAATCCCAGCGGTGGATCTGGTACAAGTCTACGTAATCCATTTGCAGGCGTTTGAGCGAGTTGTCAATCGCGTCCATGATGTGCTTGCGCGAGAGTCCGCGGTCGTTGACGTCGTCGCTTAACTGTCCATGCACTTTGGTGGCGACGATCACATTCTGCCGCTTCACTCCAAAATGACGGAGTACATTGCCTGTAATTTTTTCACATTCGCCAAGCGAGTACACATCCGCCGTATCGAAGAAGTTGATGCCTGCATCCAGCGCCTTCTTCACAAAGGGCTTGGATTCTTCTTCGGTCAACATCCACTCGCGCCAGGTCTTTGAGCCGTAGGTCATCATGCCGAGGCACAGGCGCGAAACTTTCATTCCAGTTTTTCCGAGATTTACATATTGCATGGGATTCTCCTTTGGGGCGACGGTGGACGGTGGATCGTAGACCATTGTCACTGTCCATCGTCCCCGGTCTACAGTCGTCAAATAGTTTTCAAATTCGCCAGACTTGCGGCGAGACGTTTGATGCCGACGGATTCAAATACCACGTCAATGATCTCGTCGCCGTCTTGCATGCGTGAGTCGAGGACAATGCCGTCGCCCCACATGGGGTGGCGGACGCGAGTCCCGGCTTTGTATAAGGCTTGGGTAACAGGGGCAGATTTCCCCGTAGGAGAAGGAAGCGACCACTTCGTCTCAGCAGGTGCGCCGCGGAACGAGCGTCCTGTGCGGGTTCTTCCAATCAGCATATCGGCGGGGATGTCATCCATAAAGCGCGAGGGAAACGTTTCTTCCGCCATGCCGCGCCCACCGCGTTGAATGGCGCGCAGGAGATAGAGGCGGTCTTTGGCGCGCGTGATGCCGACGTAGAAGAGGCGGCGTTCTTCTTCCATTTGTTCGGGCTCGTCGAAGGAGCGGCTGTGCGGAATGATGCCGTCGTCGAGACCGACGATAAAGACCGCGCCATATTCGAGACCTTTGGCGGCGTGGAGCGTGAGCAGGGTGGGAGCGTTGGTGTCGGTGAGCGTGTCCTGGTCGGCGATGAGCGCGACGTTTTCGAGAAACTCATCGAGCGTGCGCGTGTCGTATTCGAGCGCGAGACGTTTGAGTTCCTGCACGTTTTCCCAGCGGTCGAGGCTTTCTTCAGAATCATCCTCGATGATGTGCTCTTTGTAATTGACATCGCGCACGATGCGGTCGAAGAGTTCGGCGACGGTAGCGGTCTTTGTGAGCGCGTGCCAGTTGGCGAACATGCCGCCGAAATCGGCGAGCGGAACGGCGGCGCGCCCCGTAAAGGATTTGTAGAAATTGGATTCCGAGCCGTGTGCCAGGTTGAGCAAAACCGAACCTGCATTGGTGTTGTTCTGGCGCGCCACCATGTGCAAGGTGGTGAGCGTCTTTTCACCAATGCCGCGCGGCGGGACGTTGATGATGCGGCTGAGCGCGGCTTCGTCGGCGGGGTTGTGGGCGAGGCGCAGAAAGGCGATGATGTCTTTGACTTCGCGGCGTCCGTAAAAGCGTTGCGCGCCGACGAGTTTGTATGGAAGGCGCGCCTGCAAAAAGGCTTCTTCAATGAGGCGGGACATGGCGTTGGTGCGATACATCACCGCGCAATCTTTCGGCTCGAAGTCTCCCGAAGCGACAAGTTGCGCAATGGTATCCACGACAAAAGAGGCTTCGCCGTAATCGTCACGCGCTTCGTAGAAGAAAATTTTCTCGCCCGCGCCGCGGTCGCTGAACAGACGTTTCTTGCGGCGGTTGCTGGCGCGGTCGATCACGCCCATTGCCACGTCGAGGATGTTTTGATGCGAACGGTAATTCTGTTCGAGCAGGATGGTCTGCGCATCGGGGAAATCCTGCTCGAACCTTCGTATATTGCGATAGTCCGCGCCGCGCCAGGCATAGATGGATTGATCGGGATCGCCCACGCAGAAAATATTATTATGATGCGAAGCCAGATGCTTCACCAGCGCATACTGCGCGAGGTTTGTATCTTGAAATTCATCCACCAGCACATGCCGGAAGCGCTGGGCGTATTTATCACGCACGGTCGGGTTGTCTTCCAACAGCCGCGCGGTGTAAACCAGGATATCGTCGAAGTCCACTGCGTTGCTGGCGATCAGCCGCTTTTGATATTCGGTGTACACGCGCTTCACGACTTCATCACGGTATGTATTGATCGGGAAATCATCCGGCAAAATGAGTTCGTTCTTGGCGCGCGAGATCGAAGCATGCACACTGTTAGCGCGATACAACTTCTCGTTCAAATTCATCTCGCGGATGATGGCTTTGGTCAGGCTTTGCTGGTCGTCCGAATCGAAGATGACGAAGTTCGACTCGATGGGCAGGTGTTCGGCTTCGCGGCGCAGGATCCGCGCACAGATGGAATGGAACGTGCCGAGCATCATTCCCTCCGTCGCCTGCTCGTTCAAAATGGATTTGACGCGCTCGTCCATTTCCTTTGCGGCTTTGTTGGTGAACGTGACGGCAAGGATCTGCCACGGGCGGACGCCTTCGTTGGCGATCAGGTACGCAATGCGCTGGGTCAGCACCCGCGTCTTCCCGGACCCGGGACCTGCCACGACCAACACAGGTCCATCCGCCGCTGTGACCGCGCTGCGCTGCTGGGGGTTGAGTTTATCGATGAAGTCTAAATTCATGGTGGGGACATTATAAAGTAAAGGCGAGGACTATTGTCCTCGCCGTGGAAAGTGGAAAGTAGTAGCTATGTTGTCACGCTTGCAGCGAGACTTACGCTTTTAATTCAGAGGTACAGTTAGGGCAGCGCGTGGCTTTAATGGAAATGGCGCTGAAGCAATGCGGACATTCCTTGGTGGTCGGGTCGGCGGGCGGGGGAGCCTTC
>CAYPHR010000081.1:7888-10534 GCA_964410375.1 uncultured Anaerolinea sp.
GCTGAAGCAATGCGGACATTCCTTGGTGGTCGGGTCGGCGGGCGGGGGAGCCTTCTTCATTTTGTTGACGGCTTTGACGATCAGGAAGATGACAAAGGCGATGATGAGGAAGTCGATGATGGCTTGGATGAACATGCCCCACATGATGACCGCATCGCCGACAGTGGAACTGATGCCGCTGAAATCCACGCCGCCCATGAGCAGACCGATCAGCGGGGTAAGGATGTGCTCGACGAGCGAGCCGACGATCTTCCCAAACGCGCCGCCGATGATGACGGCGATGGCGAGGTCGAGCACGTTGCCGCGCATGATGAATTCCCTGAATTCTTTTAACATGATGTGGTCTCCTTTTTTGATCCAATGGATATTTAACATTCTAGGGTGTGCGAAGGCGTTTGTCAACGAGGATTCTTTGAATGGTCCCGGCTGAGATTCTGTCTGGATGGGTGAATCAAGCGTCGGCTGGGATCGAAGCGCGCGGTCGGAATGTCATTTTTTTGTCACAAAAATCGCATTAAACGTGTCATAAAGCCGGTAAAAAAATAGTTCTTCAGAGGGGTTTTTTGTGTTTTTTGCCGCCTCGATATGACTATACTTCCATATCCAGGAGGTTATTGTGTTGACGTCTCTAAGGAATTAGGTATAATCTTTCTGCGTGCCTATTAAATTTGCAAGGTTCCTTTACAATCGTTTAACGATATTAAAAGGAGGTGGTATCGAAGGAGATAGCTAAGAACAAGTACGGTACAGTATGTTGAAACTCAACCCCTAAATTTTCTTCTCGGAGGAGAAAAAAACAATGTTACGAAACCGTTTGTTTGCTTTGTTCGGTTTGCTGGTGATCGCCAGCATGGTGCTCGCGGCTTGTGGTCCCGCTGCTGAAGCGCCGGTTGCCGAACAGCCCGCTGCTGAGCAGCCTGCTGAAGAACCCGCTGCTGAAGAACCCGCTGCTGAAGAACCCGCTGCGGAAGAACCTGCCGCTCCCGCGACTACCCGCCGCGGCGGTTGGTTTGATCAGATCGTTGTGATCGAAGAGCCCTCCAGCGAAGCCGCTGTGACCCGCCTCGAGGCTGGCGAAGTTGATATCTACGCCTTCACCGTTGCGAACGCAGACCTGCTCGCCCGTGTGGAAGCTTCAGCCGACCTGAGCCTCCAGCGCTCCTATGGTTCCTACAACGAACTGACCTACAACCCGGCTGGTCCTGAATTCGAAGCCACCGGCACGCTGAATCCGTTCGCTGTTGCGGCGATCCGCGAAGCCACCAACTGGCTGATCGACCGCGATTACATCGCCCAGGAAGTTACGGGCGGTATGGCGATCCCGCGCTTCTTTGCCTTCGCACCGACCTTTGCTGAATCTGCGCGCTATGCTGATACGGTTGCCCAGTGGGAAACCTATTATGCATACGACATGGAAAAAGCCCGCACCGTCATCACCGCTGAGATGGAAGCCCTGGGCGCCACCCTCGTCGATGGCAAGTGGAATTACAATGGCGAGCCCGTTGTCCTGATCGGCTTGATCCGCACGGAAGATGAGCGCAGCCAGATCGGCGACTACTTCGCCACCCAGCTCGAAGAGATCGGCTTCACTGTCGACCGCCAGTTCAAGACTTCTGCCGAAGCCTCCCCGATCTGGACCGGTGACCCGAATGCAGGTCTGTGGCACTGGTACACCGGCGGCTGGATTTCGACCCAGGTTCCGCGCACCGAAGAAGACAACTTCATTGACTTCTACGCTCCCGATGGTTGGCCCGGCAATCCTCTGTGGGATGCCTACACCAACGATCCCGCTTACTACGAAGCCGGCATGAAGTTGTACAACCGCGAATATGCAAACCTCGAGGAACGCGCAGCCCTGTTCGAACAGCTGATCCCGCTTTCCTTGAAGGAATCCCAGCGTGTTTGGACGACCAACCGCGCTTCCTTCACCCCCTACCGCAACAACATCTCCGTGGTGGGTGACCTCGCTGGCGCCATCGCCGGCTCCCGCATGTGGCCCTACACCGTCCGCCGTATCGGCGAAGAAGGCGGCGTTGCGACCATCGCCATGCCCAGCATTTTGACCAACCCGTGGAACCCGATCGCCGGCTCCAACTGGATCTATGACCAGGCTCTGACCCGCGCGACCGCTGACTGGGGCTCCAACCCCAATCCGTGGACCGGTGTGTTCATGGCTCAGCGCGTTGAACGCGCCGAAGTGACCGTGCAGGAAGGTCTGCCGGTTGCCAAGTCCCAGGACTGGGTGACCCTCGATTTCGCTCCTGAAATCACGGTTCCTGAAGACGCCTTCATCGGTTGGAATGCCGAAACGCAGACCTTCACCACCGTTGGCGAAGCCAACCCCGATGGTCTGACCGCCCTCACCAAGAGCGTGGTGTACTACCCCGCCAACCTCTCTGATGTGACCTGGCACGACGGCAGCCCGATCGATATCGCCGACTTCCTGATGGTCCTCATCACCACCTTTGACCGCGGTACCGAAGGCAGCGCCATTTACGATCCCGCCGGCGCCACCGCCCTGCGCACCTTCCTGGGCACCTTCCGCGGCTTCAAGATCATTTCCGAAGAACCGTTCGTCTTTGAGTACTATAGCGATGCCTGGCAGGCTGATGCCGAAAACATTGTGACCACCCTGTGGCCCACCTA
>CAYPHR010000082.1:0-10298 GCA_964410375.1 uncultured Anaerolinea sp.
ATGATCTCGCACACTCCATTAAGGATGTGACGTTTGGGCAGGGTTTTCAAAAAGGATTTGTCGAGCAGCACGGTTTGCGGTGCATGGAAGGCTCCCAGGCGGTTCTTGTTTCCATTGTGGTTGATGCCTGTTTTGATCCCGATCGAGGCGTCCACATATCCCATCTGAGTGGTGGGCACCTTGATGTAGGGCACGCCGCGGCGGTAGCTGGCAGCGACAAAGCCCGCCAGATCGGTCAGTACGCCGCCGCCAATGGCGATGATCGGCTCGTCGCGGCGGTGGATGGGGAAGGAATCCAATTCGTGCACGATGGCAAGGAAATGCTCCATCGTTTTGTTCTCTTCGCCGCCGGGAAAGGTGACAATCTTTGTTTCGACATGATGGTAGGAGAAATAATCCCGTATCGCGGAGGCGTAATGCTTCGCAACATTTTCATCGACAACGACAAACCGACGGGCATCTTCGATCTTGCCTACTGAGAGCAGCGCCCAATTCTGCGGGTGGAACAGGTTCGATGTGCTGATGACTTCGTATTCGATCGTTTGCGGGTGGGTGACTCGTCGTGTTTGCATTCGTTCTCTTATACCACCTGCCGCCAGTTGTCTTTCGTCTCCAGTACGCGCCGGGCGAGCGCTTGCGCCATTTCGATACTGTGATTTTTATAATTCCCGCACTGGACTATATTGGCATATGGCACTTCGCTTGCAGCGAGAACATCGTTCAGTATTTTTTCGTACGTATCGAAAATGATCTTTGCGCGTCCCTCGTTGAAGAGGATGAGGTAGAAGCCGGTCTGGCATCCCATTAATCCAATGGAAATAAAATTTTTGGGCAGGTATTTTTGGAATCCCCACAAGAGAAAATGTTCAAAGGAGTGCATTTCAGTGGTGGATAGAAAAACGGAATTGGGTTGGTTGATTCGCAGATCGATTGCGTAGACAATGTCCCCATGCCTGCCTTCGGTAGCGGAACGCAGCTTGATATGCGGGGCTTTCAAAATTTGGTGATCAAGTTCACCGACGGTGGCAGGTTCCCAACCAAGATCTTCATAACGTACCATAGCTCTCTCCTATAAATTGGCATGGAAAAAGGGAGACCGCAAAACGGCTCCGAAAAAGCGGGGTAATTAACGGGCTTCGATGAAACGGGAAAGATGATCGAAGCTGTCGTCGAGCGCCTTTTCCCATGATGCGACATGGTGGTACAACTCGACGGACGCATAACCCGAAAAACCGTTGTCGCGCAGCGTTTGGAATGTGGCGGCGAAATCCATCGTTCCTTCGCCGGGAATCTCATGGAAGTGAACAATGCCGGTCAGTGTATTCGCGACCATTTTATCCATCAGTAAATTTCCGTCCGCGTCCTTGGTGCTGCGCAGGTAGATGATGATGGGGCGCGCACGTTCCAATACATCGTAGCTCAGCCCAGGCACCGATATCAAGTAGACGAAGATCTCGCTCTCAAAGGGAGAAACGCCTGCGAACAGACTGTCATATTCCACGAAGGCGGGCGGCTGGGAGATGTTCACCGAACCCAATATGGATTCGATGCGCTTCTTTTGTTCTGCATTGGGCATTTCGTCGTGGAAATAGATTGGGTGATCGGGGTCCACCAACAAGTATTCGGCGGTATCGGGGAAATAAACAAGATACTTGGCGAAACTCAAATCCATCTTCAGTCCGTCTGTCCATTTGACGAGTTTTAGATTGCAGCCTTCCTGCGAGTCGGACACATGTAAAAATTTTGCGTACGGCGCTGCTTTTGCCAGCGCGCCCAAATAATCCTGTTCGGAGCAATAGTTGTGATTCAAGTCAAGGTGAAGTTGAAAGCGCGGCGAGTTGACTTCATTGACAAGGCTTATGCCCTGTTCGAGCGTTTCGATGTACATGCCCGGTTCAGGCTCGATCAGCAGGGTGATGTCTTCGTCGTCGCGCAGTTCGCTCAAGCACTGGTGGATACTGTCCATAAGCAGCTCACGCGGATCGACCGATGGGTTGCTGACATGCTCGTCGCGGATGAAACCGCTTCCAAACGTGACGAGGGGCACGTTCAACTTACGGGCGGCATGGATGCCGCGTTTGACGAGGTTGATGCGGCGTTTCCGACCCGCGAGGTCGGGGGTCATCAGGGATGGTTCGTGTGGACGTTGCGGCGTGAAAAAATGTGAAGCTGTCGAAATGCAGGCGGCTTCCAACCGCCTGGCTTGCAGGTGTTTCTTGACTCTTTCGAGATACTCGTCGGTGATGTCAAATGGATTGAACTGGTCGCGGTGGAACGAAAGTTCGATGCCTGGGTAGCCTGCCTTGTCTACAACATCGATCGCATCCAAAAAATCGAGGTTGGTCAGTCCGAATGTGCTGTAACTTAACTTGATCACGTCATTTGCTCCAAATTGAACAATCTGCGGTTATTCTATCACTGGACAGGTGATGGTCAAGACTGATGGAATTGTGCTGTCTGTGCCGCGGCATTGGCAAAAAAACACCCGCCAAATTCTGGCGGGTGCAGGGATGACAAGAAACGAGCGGGTATCAGGCTTCAAATGCCCATTCACCCTGACGCATAACGGGTTCGCGTTGACCGTCTTTGGTAATGCCGTCGATGTCCATTTGCGGCGAACCGATCATGAAGTCCACGTGGTTGAGGCTGACGTTGCCTCCAGCGGCGGTGAATTCCTCGTCGTTCAACTCAGTTCCACCCGTAAGGGTGAAGCGGTAGGCGCGTCCGATGGCGATGTGACAGGATGCGTTCTCGTCGAAGAGTGTGTTGTAGAAGAGATGTCCGCGTTTGCCGATGGGGGAGGAGGCAGGGACGAGCGCCACTTCGCCGAGATGGCGGGAGCCTTCGTCGGTTTCCAACAGTTTTTGCAGGGCGGATTCTCCTTTTTTTGCAGCGACTTTGGTGATTCGTCCGTTCTCAAAGTGGACTTGGAAATCTTCAATGAGCGTGCCGCCGTAGGAAAGCGGGAAGGTGGCGGAGATGACGCCGTCGGCGCGATTACGGTCGGGCAGGGTGAAGACTTCTTCAGTAGGCATGTTGGCGGTGAAGGCGATACCGTTTTGTGCGAGAGACTGGGCGCTGATCCACAAGTGACCGTTCGGCAAGCCGAGTGTGAAGTCGGTGCCGGGTCCTTTGTAATGTAATCCAGTGTATTGTTTGGACTGCAGATACAACGCGCGTTTGCGCAAGGTGACAATGTGATTTTCCCAAGCGGCGATGGGATCGGGCTGGTCAATGCGCGTGGTTTCGAAGATCGCCTGCCAGAGTTTTTCCTGCGCTTTTTCGGCGGGGAGGTCGGGGAATATTTTTTGCGCCCATGCTTCTCCTGCAGCCGCTACTACGCACCAGTTTATGACGTTGCTGCTGACCTTCTCACCGACTGCCCCCCAATGCTCCAGGTGGGTCCGCTGCATTTGTCCGATCACATCCGGGTCCAGTCCGCCGAGCAGATCGGGGTTGGAGCCCGTGATGGAGAGCAGGGCGTCGCCGTTTTCGATCATGTCGGTGATGGCTTGGGTCTGCCATTTGGGATACACATTGAACGAGTCTTTGGGTGCATGTTGGGCGCGGATGCGCAGCATTTCTTCATCCGCAAATATGGCGTCCACGTATTTCGCACCGACGGCATATGCCGCCTTGGCGATCTCGCGCACCAGCGGTGCGAATTGATGGGGCACCCCGCGCGTCGCTCCCAGTGTGATGATCAGCCGCTGTCCCGCTCGGATGTTCAACCCGACTTTTACGATGGCTCCGGCGTATTTCGCCAGCATTTCCTGATGTATTTTGCTTGTCATGTTTCCTCGATTAAGTGGAATATGCCAAGTATAGCATGGAAATATTTTCCCAAAATAGCACCAAATTTCCCATAGGTTGTTATATACTTGAAATTATCTTATCGCTAAAGCGGAAGCAAGGGAGATGCTCATGCTTGTCATCGAAAAAATTGATACAGAGAACAAAAAGCAGGTTAGGCGGTTCGTGGAACTTCCGTTCCGGATTTACAAGGACTGTCCGCAGTGGGTTCCGCCGTTGAATGTGGATGCATATAACCAGTTAAACCGCAGGAAGCATCCCTTCCATGAACATTCGGAAATGGATTTCTTTCTTGCCGTGCACGATGGGCGTGACGTGGGGCGTATCGCTGCCATAGAGAACAAACCATACAACAGGTATCACAGTAAAAAGACAGCGAATTTTTTTCTCTTCGAGTGTGAAGATGATAGGGAAGCCTCAGCCGCCTTGTTCAAAGCTGTTTTTGATTGGGCAAAAGCGCGCGGATTGGATGTCGTGATCGGTCCGAAGGGCATGGGTCCGCTGGATGGATACGGCACGCTGGTCTTTGGACATGAACACCGTCAGACGATGACCATGCTCAATTACAACCACTCCTACTACCAGTCATTGATGGAAGCACAGGGTTTCGTCAAGGAAGTGGATTTCATCTCTTGTTATCTGCCTGCGGACAAGTTCCAAATGCCCGAGCGGGTTAAAAAGATCGCCGAACGTGTGATGCAGCGCGGGCATCTTGAGATCAAGACTTTCAAAAGTAAAAAAGAACTATTGGCATGGGCAGACCGCATCGGTACGGCATATAACAACGCCTTCGTGAACAATTGGGAATATTATCCGCTTACCCAGCGCGAGATCGATTTTGTGGTCGAGAACATTATGACCATCGCGGATTATCGCCTGATCAAGATCATCACACATGGCGAGGACGTGGTGGGATTCCTCTTTGCGTTCCATGATGTGTCTGCCGCGCTTCAACGCGCACGCGGGAAGTTGTTCCCGTTCGGTTTGATCGACATCCTGCTGGAACTCCGCCGCACGAACACGGTTGCTGTGAACGGCATGGGCATCCTGCCTGAGCATCAAGGACATGGCGGTAATGCGCTGTTGTATTATGCAATGGGGAATACGTTGTTGAATTTCAGTCAATTTTCTCACGTGGAAATGACGCAGGTTGCCGAGACCACCGAACAAATGCGCGCAGACTTAAAGAACCTGAACGGCGTGGAATATAAAAACAATCGCGTGTATCGAAGGGAATTGTGATGCGGCATCCGCTCGAGTTTCTTCCAATGAACTTGCGTAAGCAGTAGTTGGTTTGTTCATGAAAAAAGAGAACGGATGACTTCGCGTCATCCGTTTTTGATCGGCTGTTTTTCGTCTATTTTGGCGATCTCGAATTTGATCGGTTCGCCGACTTTCAAATTTTCGCCATTCTCCGGCTTGCTCAACGGCAAAATGATGTGGAACTGACTGCCCGGGAAATTCACCTCGTCATAGCCCGGACTTTCCACCCACAACCGTCCGCCGTGCGATTCGACAATTCCCTTGGATAATGCCAGCCCCAAGCCTGCGCCGCCGCCTTTGAAGCGCGTCTTGCTGGTGGAGTGTTTGCCCAGTTCGCCGGGCTGATAGAACTTGGTGAAGATGACTTCGCGCAGGTTTGGGTCCACGCCGACGCCTGTGTCGCTGACGATGATCTCCACGCCGCCGTTCTGCAGGTTGATGATGGACGGGATGTGATGACCGGAGACGGTGACCCAGCCGTTGTTGGGGGTGAACTTGATCGCATTGCCGATCAAATGCTGGAAGAGTTTTCTCAGCAGGTGCTCATCGGCTTTGACAAGCGGCAGGGCGGGCAGGCTGATGCGCAGATACTGCTCCCGTTCCCTGACCGTTTTTGCCTGTTCGAGGCTCACTTCCTTGATCAGTTCGCCCAGATCCACGGGCTGAAGGTTCGGCGTGAGCGAGCGCGCGTCAATCTGTGCGATATCGAACATGGAGTCCATTACTTCGTGCAGGCGCAATGTCCCTTCATGGATGCCCTGCATGATGTTCTTGATTTTTGTTTCTAGTTTCGGGTCCTCCATCAGCATTTCGGCGTAGCCCTTGATCACGGTCAGCGGGGTACGGAGTTCATGGGATGCGATGCTGATAAAGTCGGATTTTGCCTTGTCGATGCGCTGGAGTTCCTGATTGTTTTTCTCGAGTGCGCGGCGCGCACGGCGCAACTCGTTGTTCAGACTCATGAGGTTGTCCACGAGACGGGCATTTTCCAGCGCGACCGCCGTCTGGTTGGCATGTGCGCTGAGCACGGCGAGGTCTTCGCGCGTGTAGCGATTTCCGCTTAGTTTGGGACCGAACGCAAGCAGACCGATCCATTGTTTTTTTGCAAAGATGGGGATATACACTTCAACGCGGAGTTGTGCAAACCAGTCCCGCTCGGGGGTGGTGGCAGCCCGGAAGGACGGAAGCAGGTCCAGGTCATATTGAAGAAGCGGACGCTGTTCCCGCAGGAAGTGCGAGACAATGGTCCCCTCTTCCTGTAATTCCACCGCCACTACCTGACGTTCCTCGGGGCTTTGTGCAAAACGCAGTTTGTAGATCTTTCGACCGTCCGCCTGGCGTTCGGCATCCACCAGGAAAAGGAAGCCGCGTTCGATGTGCATCGTTTCGAGGATGATGCCGATCGCCACACTGGCGAGTTTGTCCATATCCAGAATGTTGCTGATGCTTTCGCTGTAGCGGTGGATGGTCTGGCTGGCGTCGTATTGGTCGCTGCGCATCCATTTATTAATCGTACGTGAGACGAGGGCGGTGAGCGGCGCGAAGATCAGGGCGATCAGCAGGGAAACAAATGCCCCCGTCAGCAGTGGATTGAAATTTGCGGTTTGCCCGAAGATGGCTTGCAGTAACAAAAAGCCCCCGACGTAAAAGCCGACGATCACAATGATGCTGGCGATGTAGATCAGCCCGCGCCGCAGAATATTGCGCAGGTCGGGCACATGATGTGTGCCGACGACATATGCCAGTGTAATCGCTGCGAGCAGGCGGATCGGCTGACCGATAATATAAATGCCCGAAAAAAGGATCAGATCGCCCGCCAGCGTGAAAAAGAGCGGCAACCACCAGTAGTTCAAGCGGTTACGGAAAAGCGGCTGGCGTGCATTGCGATACGAGTTCGCCAGTGTGAGCATGATGCCGATCGTCAGGATCAGCCAGCCCAAAATAGCCCATGCGGTCCCCAGCCGTGAGCGGAAGAGAACGAGCGATCCGTTCGTCCAGATGACATTCGGCAGGTCGAGTGCGTTGGTCAGAATCAACGCAAGCCCCAGCGCCCAGAATGCCAAAAATCCCGTCCAGATCCACCATGTTTCACGTTTCAGAAAAGTCTGAAGCGCGATCATCAAAATGGCGGCGAGCGCCAGCGCAGTGTAGGTATGCAATTCCTGAAACAGTTGGGTGCCGCCATTCTGATTTTCCCAAACGGCTTCGGCAACGTTCATCACCAGAGTGAGCAAGGCATAGAGAACAACCAGCCATGTGGCGGCTCCGTAGCCCTCATCGCGCCGTTGGATCGCGAAGAAAATGACCGGCAGGTACAAAGCGCCGAGCAGCAACAGGTAAACGAATTGCGCGAGGGATGCATCCATAAATAACGGGGAAATTTTACTCGAATTTATTCGATAATCGGTTATCATTGTTGTTATGCTTACATCCCGTGCATCCCGTCTAAAGTACAATTTTTCCCTGGATTTTTTTCGACCGGATGGGCACATTGTTCTTCCGGATCTGACATCCGCCCGGGCGTTTGCCGCGAAACTATCAGCGCTTCGCTCCGACCCCGTGCCTGCTTCTGACCTATATGCCCTTTCCCTGCTTGACGAGGCGTACCATATCCTCCTCAAGCATTTTTTTGGCAGGTACACCGGCGTAATGGGGCGTGCCATGGGCATGTTGCAATCCAACCTCGGCTCGAAATACGACCTGACGTTGACAAAATTCACCGAGGAATTCCCGCCCTTATCCGTGTTTCGCGGTGAAGTGACGGCGGGAGTGTATCTCTCCACCAAGGTTGCGAACTTCGGCGATTTCGGGCGCGGCGTACGTGCGGCGACCATCGAAGAGATGCTCCTGGTCAACAATGCGAACAAAAATCCGGCTCTCGCACGCTATCGCGACCTGTTCGACGAATCCGTCATGAACGGCTCTTCATATGGCGAATTTTTGCGTCATTTGTTGGAGTTTTTTTCCAAACAACCCAGCATGGGCAGTAGTGGCAGCGGCGATACGCTCAATGAACTGCTCGCCGCTCCCATACAAGCCTCACCGGATTCGCTCGAAGGACAATTGCAGTTCATCGTCGAGAAATGGGGATACCTACTCGGCGAAGAATTCTCCAGCCGTATCCTGCGTGGACTGGATTTCCTGCGCGAAGAGATCATCCGCAAACAGGGACCGATCGACACATTCAATGTCGAAACGCAGGTTCCCACATTTACGGGTCACGATTACGCTGATTACGAGCGTTACAGCCCCGATCAGGCATGGATGCCAAGTCTAATTTTGATGGCAAAAAATACCTATGTCTGGCTTGACCAGCTTGCGAAAAAATATCAGCGTGAGATAAAAACGCTCGACCAGATCCCCGACGAAGAACTTGACCTGCTCGCCGCGCGCGGATTCACAGGCTTGTGGCTCATCGGTCTGTGGGAGCGCAGTCGCGCCTCGCAACGCATAAAACAGCGCATGGGACAGCAGGATGCGGTCGCTTCGGCATATTCGCTAAATTCCTATGACATTGCTGGCGACCTTGGCGGCTGGGGAGCGTTGGAAAACCTCCGTGCGCGTGCCTGGTCGCGCGGAATCCGTCTCTCCGCGGACATGGTACCAAACCACATGGGCATTGACTCGAACTGGGTCATTGAACATCCCGACTGGTTCCTTTCCATTGATTATCCGCCTTACCCGTCTTACACCTTCAATTCCGAAAACCTCTCCGACGATTCCCGCGCCGCCATCGTTTTGGAAGACCATTACTACAACCATTCCGATGCTTCGGTCGTGTTCAAGTTGCATCATTATCAGGGCAACCGCACGCGCTATATTTATCACGGCAACGACGGCACATCCTTCCCGTGGAACGACACTGCCCAACTCGACTACAGCAAACCCGAAGTCCGCGAGGCGGTCATTCAGGTCATCCTGCATGTGGCGCGTAACTTCCCCGTCATCCGCTTCGATGCGGCGATGACGCTTGCCAAGAAACACATCCAGCGTTTGTGGTTCCCCGAGCCCGGCGCGGGTGGCGCGATCCCTTCGCGCTCGCAATTCGGTATGACCAAAGCCGAGTTCGACGAAAAGATTCCCATCGAGTTCTGGCGCGAAGTTGTGGACCGTGTTGCCGCCGAAGTGCCCGATACGCTCCTGCTTGCCGAAGCTTTCTGGCTCATGGAAGGTTATTTCGTCCGTACGCTCGGCATGCACCGCGTGTATAACTCCGCGTTCATGCACATGCTGCGCGACGAGGATAATGCCAAATACCGCATGGCGATCAAGAACACGCTCGAGTTCGACCCGCAAATCCTCAAGCGTTATGTCAATTTTATGAACAACCCTGACGAGAAAACCGCCGTTGAGCAGTTTGGCAGGGGCGATAAATATTTTGGCATCTGCACCGTGCTTTCCACGCTGCCCGGTCTGCCGATGTTCGGTCACGGACAGGTTGAGGGGTTCGCCGAAAAATACGGGATGGAGTTCCGACGCGCCAAATGGGATGAGACTCAAGATGACGGTTTGATCCAGGCACACGAGTGGCGCATCTTCCCGCTTCTTCACCGCCGCCACCTGTTCGCTGACGTGGAAAACTTCCTGCTCTTTGACTTTTACCGCCCTGAAGGCGGCGTGGACGAGAACGTATTTGCCTATTCCAACCGCCTGGGGGAAGATCGTGGACTGGTCGTCTATCACAACAAATTTGCGAATACCAAAGGCTGGATCAAAACCTCCGCCGCAGCATTGGATAAAGGCTCAGGGAAGTTTGTGCAGCGTGACCTAGCTGAAGGGATCGGTTTGCCGAAAGTTGGTCACGTCATTTTCAAAGATTACGCCACACAGTTGGAATACATTCGCTCGTGCAAGGAACTCTGGGAAAAAGGCATGTACGTGGAGCTTGGCGCGTACCAATGCCATGCCTTCATGGATTTCCGCTTTGTGGGGGATAAGGAATGGCAGATCATCCACGATGGGTTGAACGGCGCGGGCGTTCCCTCCATGCAGGAGGAGTGGCGCAAGCTCTACACTGCTATTGCCGAACCTGCGGAGGAAGCAGAACCGCCTGCGAAAAAGAAGCGTGCCGTAAAAGCAAAAACGGCGGAGAAGAAAACGACTGCAAAAGCAAAAACTTTGAAAAAAACTTCGGTGAAGAAAGTTCCTGCCAAAGCGAAAACTGTGAAAAAGCCCGCAACGAAAACTTCAGCCAAGATCAAGGTTGTCAAGAAAGAGACGCC